>NZ_CAXBOC010000289.1:0-7261 GCF_963976465.1 uncultured Cyclobacterium sp.
CTGGGCTTGCCATCAAATCTTTCAGCAATTGGCGTTAAAGAAGATCATATTGATACATTGGCGTCACTTGCTATTGCAGATTTCTGTCATCCAAACAATCCAAAACCTGTCACTGAAGCTGACTTTAAATCAATTTATAAAGGTGCCCTATAGAATATGTTGAAAATTGGAATAAGTGCATGCTTCATGTATAAGGAGCCTTCTCGGATTGTGTTTGGTCCTAAAAATTTGGCCTATGTGGAATGTGATATGTTCAGTTATGTGTCACAAAAAGGTATTCTTCCAGTATTGCTGCCAGACCTACCCATGAGTCAATTAGAGGATATCTTGGCAGAACTAGATGGATTTGTTTTTCAAGGTGGAACAGATTTGGCTCCGGAAACTTATAATGAGACGCCTATAGTACCCGGCAAATGGCTGGGTGATGCCTATAGGGATACCTATGAAATGAGGATAATGGAATACGCTGTTAAGCATCATAAGCCGGTTTTGGCAATTTGTAGAGGCTTCCAGTTGATGAATGTGTGTTTTGGTGGTAACTTATACCAAGATATCTCTATGCAGAAACCGGAGGCCATGCAGCACAGGGATGCTGAGAAATATGATTCCTTGGTTCACGAAATTGTTTTTGAACCAGGTAAAACCTTGGATTTAATTTATGATGATACTGATCGGGCTGTTGTAAATTCTGTTCATCATCAAGGCGTAAAAAGCATAGGGAATGGTTTGGAGATCTTGGCCGTTAGCAAAAATGATGGAATAATAGAAGCCCTGCAAAACAAAGAAGGAAATGTGTTAGGAGTGCAATGGCACCCTGAGTTTTCGGTGGGTAAAGGAGCTCCATTATTGGACCCCTTAAAACTGTATGAATATTTTATAGAAAAAGTTAAAAATCAATAAGAATGGAAATTATCAACCCTGCTACCGAAGGTGTTATAAAACATTTAAAAGAAGATACTGCCGTTGAAGTTAGTAGTAGAATTGCTGCGCTAAAAGAAGGACAAATTAAGTGGGCACGTGTGCCTTTGGAAGAGAGAGTTGCCATTATTAAAAAATATGGTGACCTAGTGATGGACAATTTGGAGGAATTGACACTTATATTAACTTCCGAAACAGGTAAACCTATTCAGCAAGCTAAAAATGAAATCACAGGAGCGCAAAATCGAATCGCACATATTCAAAAGGATGCATTGAAATACCTCAAGAAGGAAGTCATTACTGAAGAAGGAGATACGCGAGAAGAAATCTCTTTTGAGCCCCTGGGGGTAATTGCAAATATTTCTGCTTGGAATTTCCCTTATAATGTTGGTTACAACGTGTTCTTATATGCTTTGCTGGCGGGCAATGCAGTGGCCTATAAGCCATCAGAATACGCTGCCCTCACTGGGCTTAAGTTTAGAGAACTGCTTTGGGAAGCCGGCATTCCTAAGGATGCTTTTGAATGTTTTATTGGTGGAGCTGAAGTGGGGGAGTTATTGCTAGAGGCAGACCTGGATGGTTACTTTTTTACAGGTTCTTATAAAACCGGAAAGTACATTGCCCAAAAAGTGGCTTCGAAACTAGTTCCTGTTCAGTTGGAACTCGGCGGAAAAGACCCTTTGTATGTAATGAATGATGTGGCGGATGTGAAACAAGCAGCCATCAATGCAGCAGAGGGAGCATTTTATAATAATGGTCAAAGTTGCTGTGCGGTGGAAAGAATATATGTTCATGAAGACATTTATGATGCATTTGTAGAGGCTTTCGTAAGTGAGGTTTCTACTTATAAAATTGGGGATCCATTGGCAGAGGAAACCTTTATAGGCGCACT
Organism: uncultured Cyclobacterium sp.; assembly: GCF_963976465.1. Lineage (NCBI taxonomy): Bacteria > Pseudomonadati > Bacteroidota > Cytophagia > Cytophagales > Cyclobacteriaceae > Cyclobacterium > uncultured Cyclobacterium sp. The sequence goes on from NZ_CAXBOC010000289.1 coordinate 1,811, forward strand.
CACCAGAAAAGATCAAATGAATTTCATCCTTTCTCAGATAGCTGATGCCAAGGAAAAAGGTGCCAAGTTACTCACAGGAGGAAAACAATGGGGAGAAAAAGGGTATTTCCTAGAACCGGCGGTATTGACTGAAGTCAATCACAGTATGGAGCTTATGAAAGAGGAGTCTTTTGGACCTGTTATCGGCATTCAAAAAGTCAAAAATGATGAAGAGGCTCTTAAATTGATGAAAGACACTGCTTTTGGTCTTACTGCAGCCGTATTCTCAGGTGATGAACCAAGGGCCAAACAATTGTTAGAAAGTTTGCCTTCAGGAACAGTCTATGTCAATTGTTGTGATAGGGTAAGCCCAAATCTCCCTTGGACTGGGAGGAAAAATTCCGGTTTGGGAGTGACCTTATCTTATATGGGCATAAGGGCATTTACCCAGCCTAAAGCGTATCAATTGAGGGGGTAGCCGGCTTTAAATCTAGCGATCTTTAGTTTTAGTAATAATTCTTTTGATTTTCATTCAAGTTCAGTCTTTATTAATTTATTGGCTTAGTAGAGAATTAACCATTTGGCAATAATCTATCTCTACGGTTTGCTCCGTAAAACTTTAATTTTACGCTTGAGCAAAAGAAAATTGGAGACTAAAGCGGATGGATTATCCCATAGTATAACTATCAGGATTAAGATTTTATTAGTGTTTTATATCGTATTTAAATTATGAATGAGAACAGAAGAGATTTTCTGAAAAAAGCAGCACTTTTTTCCGGAGGCATGGGACTATGGGGAGTTTTACCTGCTTCCATAGAAAAAGCCATGGCCATTAATCCGGACCCCGGAACTACCTATCTTGACGCAGAGCATGTAGTCTTATTGATGCAAGAAAATCGCTCCTTTGACCATTGTTTTGGTAAATTAAAAGGAGTTAGAGGATACAATGACCCAAGGACCATTTCATTGCCTAACAAAGACAAAGTTTGGATTCAAAGAGACAATCAAGGAAATGCTTTTACTCCTTTTAGGTTTAATATAAATGAGACCAAAGCGACCTGGATGAGTGATATTCCTCATTCTTGGGAAAATCAAGTAGATGCGCGAAATAACGGAAAGTATGACGGTTGGATTGAAGCCAAGAGACCCGGAAGAAAAGAATACAAACATGTACCGATGACCATGGGTTTTTATGAAAGGCAGGACATTCCATTTTATTATGCCTTTGCAGATGCATTTACTGTTTGTGACCAACATTTTTGCGCAGCCCTTACCGGTACCACTACCAATCGAAATTATCACTGGGCTGGAAAAACGGTAGGGAAAGTTGGTGAAAAGCCTCTGGTAAGAAACGGAGAGCATACTTACGGAAAAGAAGTGGAGTGGAAAACCTTTCCTGATCGCTTGCAAGACAATGGCGTGTCTTGGAAGGTATACCAAAATGAGGTAAGTTTACCTACCATGTTGGAAGGTGATGATAGGTCTTGGCTTGCAAATTTCACAGACAATAACCTGGAATGGTTCAAACAGTTTGAGGTTCGCTTTACTCCGGGACATTATGAGTTTTTAATACACAAACAAAATAGCCTGCCGGCTGAAATTTCAAAGTTAGAAGCTTCCCTTAAGGAAGCAGTGGAAACCGATAAAGCCGGTATTAAAAAAGAAATCGCTTCCAAAAGAGAGGCCCTTGTTTTTGTCAAAGCGTCCATAGAGAAATTTGGGCCTAAGGCTTTTGAAAAGCTAACACCTCGGGAAAAGGAAATGCATCAGCGCGCATTTACAACGAATATTGCAGATCCTGATTACCACAAAACGGAAGTCTTGGAATATGAGGAAGATGGAGAAAAAAGAGCGACTAAAATTCCTAAAGGAGATATTTTTCACGAATTTAGAAAGGATGTAAACTCCGGTAAGCTCCCCACAGTTTCGTATTTGGTCGCACCAAAAAACTTCTCAGACCACCCGAGTGCTCCTTGGTATGGGGCTTGGTATGTTTCAGAAGCTTTGGAGATTCTAACTAAAAATCCTGAAGTTTGGAAAAAAACTATTTTTATCCTGAATTATGATGAAAATGACGGGTACTTTGATCATGTACCACCATTTGTTCCACCAAAACCTAATGACCCTACAACAGGTAAAGTTTCCAATGGAATAGACGCCAGAACAGAATTTGTATTCAAAGAACAAGAGGAAAATTATCCAGGCATGGATGCAGAAGATGTGCGTGAAAGTCCTGTTGGATTGGGATATAGGGTGCCTTTAATTGTGGCTTCGCCTTGGAGTAGAGGTGGATGGGTCAATTCTCAAGTTTGTGATATTTCTTCCACCATTATGTTTATGGAAAAGTTTTTATCCCATAAAACGGGGAAAAAAATTGAAGAGGAGAATATCAGCTCTTGGAGAAGAACCATAAGTGGGGATCTTACTTCAGTATTTAGACCTTTTAATGGAGAAGAAATTGATCTACCTAATTTCCTAACCATGGAAGGGCATGTGAAGAAAATTCTTAATGCAAGTTATAAAGACATTCCTGACAATTTTAAAATTTTAACCGATAGTGAAATAAGTCAGGTAAATAACAATCATTTACAATCACCATTATTGCCAAAGCAAGAGCCTGGAACCAAACCCTCCAATGCCCTTGCCTATGAATTGTATGTGGATGGGGAGATTGATGGTTCCCGAAAAGCCATTGTGCTAAACTTAGAGGCATCGAAAAAGAAATTTGGCGACAAAGCGCTAGGAGCACCGTTTTTGGTCTATGCACCCGGATCATATAGAAATCCTAAAACTAGTGCCTATGAGTCCGCAATGAATTGGTCTTTTGCAGTAAAAGCAGGGGACGTATTGGATTATGAATGGCCTTTGGATGCTTTTGGGGGAGAGATGTATCATCTGCAGGTATATGGCCCAAATGGTTTCTTCAGAGAGTTTAAGGGCAATAAAAATGATCCCAAATTGTCTTTGGTATCTTCGTATACGGCAGATGGTGGCGAAAGTAAAAACGGTGTTTACTTAATAGAAATTGAAAACATTTCTAATGTAGTATTATCAGTGAAGGTGACTGATAATGCCTACAAACATGGTGAAAAATCCATAGACCTCAAGCCGAGAGAGAAAAAGCCTGTACGCGTGCCAACGGTAAAAAGCCAAGGTTGGTACGATTTTACCTTGGTTGCACAAGGAAATAAAGCTTTTAGTAGACGGTACTGTGGACGCATAGAATTAGGAAAAGACAGTATCTCAGATCCATTGATGGGAGGAGAGTTGTCCATTGACCTGAGCTAAATTTCCCTCTATTAAATTGATTCCTGAGGCTTAATTTCAATTTTACCAGTACAATAAAAAGGACCTTTTCTATGTATTTGAAAAGGTCCTTTTTTATTCGTTCACTATTTGATGAAATATTTATTCTTCTACAACTGTTACTTTTCCGGCCTCATAAACCACTTGTTTGTAATCTGCACTATTGTACCCATGGTTGGTTACCAGAATCGTTAAGTCAAATTCTCCAACTTCTTTATAGGTATAGGAAGTGTACCAACCGGTTTCTCCCAAGGCGGTTTTAAAACCTCTTGCTTTTACGAGTCCATAATCAGAGTAATAATCACTTACAATTAGCACGGGATTGCCGAACATATCCAAAGAGTCTGTTTCCGTATTTACTTTCTTTACGATTCTACGTTCTCCCCCCGGCCAAACTGTAGCAATGTCCGCATCAGTATTCACTACAAAACGGAAGGCTTTGTTCACCGTAGGTTGAGTGATTAAAGAATCATTTCCTTCTATATCCATCATGTACATTTCTACGCTTTGAACGGTAGGATTGGGCACAATGTCTTCCTGTAAACAGGAAAAAAGAACCAATGGGGCAAGCATGCCCATGAGGATTAAATTATATGTCTTTTTCATTTTCTTATATTTTATTTAGTAGCCTGGGTTTTGATTAAGTGAAGCATCCTTTTGAATCTCAGTAACCGGGATAGGTAACAAAAGCTGGTATTCTTCAATTGGTTCTGTAGTAAATATTCTGGCATCAAAACCAACCACATTCATTAGTGCCCAGGAGATTTTTTCTACTGCTTTTCCGGTTCTTACCAAATCAAAAAACCGATGTCCTTCAAATGCCAATTCAACCCTTCTTTCATGTAAGATTTGTTCAATATCGAGTTGGTCCACAGTCAAACCTTTCAAACCTGCTCTTTCTCTTACCCTGTTAAAGTAGGGTAGGGCTTCACTTGCTTTATTATTCGCTACCAAGGCTTCACCATACATCAATAATGCATCTGCATATCTTGTGACCATATAATTAAAATCGGTACCTGTGATGTTGTATTGTGCTAAGGTGCTTGTTTCCGGGGTAAACTTTTTAGGCCAAGGTTGTAATTCTGGGCTTCCCCCTTCCAGTTTACCTGAATCTAAGGTAGTATTGTATCTTGTCCAATCAGGTTCATCAATCCAGTCATTGTCTTCCACAAATTCTTGCATAAAATTGAACATAACAATTGGCCCACCCCCTGAAGCAATGCCGTACAGGTATCCATTTTCGTTGGTCATCCATTTAAAGAGAAAGTTAGGTTGACCCAAAGTCGCATTATAATTGATCTCAAAAATGGATTCATCGTTGAATTTGTTATCCGGCTTATGAATGGCATCAAAATCATTTAATAAAGAATAATTGCCTGCCTCTTTGTCTACGATCAGTCTTTTCAATACGGCTTCAGCTTGTGTAGGATTATTCATCGTTAAATGAACCTTTCCCAAAATTGTCATAGCAGCTCCTTTGGTAGCCCTGGCTTCTTCTCCTTGCAAACCAACGTCATCCTTTTTCAAACAACCGGCAATGGCTGCTTCCAAGTCAGGAATAATCACAGAAGAATAAATCTCGTCTATTGAAGTCCTTCCTATACCGATGGCCTGGTTTGGGTCGTCTAATCTTTCCACTACTTTTGGAACATCTCCATAAAGCCTAACTAGGTTAAAATAAGCCAAAGCTCGCAGGAATTTAGCTTCTGCTTGGTAGACTTTCACCAACTCTTCCTCATCAGTATTCAATGGGGTATAATTGTCGATTATGTCAATAATATTATTAGAGTTGACAATGACTTTATAATGGTCTCTCCAAAAATTGGAACGAGAATTTCCAGTATTCTTTTTCATCAGGTAGTCATTGCTCTGCCATAACACATCTTTTCCATCGTCAGAAGAGATTTCCAAATATTGAGGAACCTGATTCCGGGAGTATATATTTTGAAAAGGTGCATAGCAAGCTGCCAAACCGGCTTTTATTTCTGAAGGGTTGTTATAAAATGCTCCTGTGGAAAGTGCATCCTCAGGTTGCCTGTCAAGAAATTCTTCCGAGCAAGAGAAGAGGAGGCTAACTATTATAAGTAGGTTTAATATTTTTTTCATGATTTAGAGTTTTTTACAATGCTAAGCTGATTCCTAAACTGATGGTCCTGGCCAAAGGAT
>NZ_CAXBOC010000290.1:0-7248 GCF_963976465.1 uncultured Cyclobacterium sp.
AGAATTTCCGGTTTATTAACATGTATAATAACCGGCTAAATTGGTATACTATTACGAAAAGTAGATCAATTTTTGATTCAGGAGCAGACAAAAAAATTGAAAGGCAATAAAAGTTAAAAAAGGTGGTAGGAAATCCTACCACCTTTTTTATGAAATAACAATTAGTAACCTGGGTTTTGAGGGGCCAGGTTCGGATTTACATCCAGCTCAATCCTTGGTAGCGGCATCAAATAATCCTTTGAAGCATCAAAGTTATCGTGAGGTTCTAGGCTATTTGCACCTTTAAATACTTCATCACCCAATTGCCTTCTCTTAATATCATACCATCTTTTATACTCGAAAGAAAGTTCAATTCTTCTTTCTTCAAGGACTAAATCAATGAATGCATCTTTATCCATTCCAGACTGTACATCTTCCGGAAAACTATTCATTTGTCCTGCTGCATTTCTCGCCCGCTCTCTTATCTCATTTACTAGAGATACGGCTTCTGCAGTAGGTCCATTATTAACTTCAGTAGCAGCTTCAGCAGCGATCAACAAAACTTCTGCATAACGCATGGCTGAGTAATTATTGTCTGAATATCTACCATCCGAATTACTGTTACCCGGAAACCTTCTGTATTTAGCAATATGAGGTCTTTGGGTATTTTGAAATTCAGTAAATGGAACCATCACTCCACCTACTAGGGCTTCATCCTCAAAACTTACAGACTTTCTGTAGTCTCTATCATCCCAAGTATTGTAAACAGCCATGGAAGGCACACAAACACTCCATCCCAAATTATCTGCACCTCTAATTCCCGTCATTGGCGGCATGATATCATCATTGGCTCCACCACCACCATTTTGTTGACCTAGAAAATCAACCGAGAAAATCGGTTCTTTAATGTTATCTGCCATTTCAGCTCGGTACAAGTTTTGATAATCTGCCTCCAACTCATAACCAAACCTGTCTTTGTTATCAATTACCCATTTGGCCTCGTCATAGGCTTTTTGGTAATCCCCTAAGGTAAGATTGACTGAGGCCAAGTAAGCAGCAGCTGTACCTTTGGTAGGTCTAGACCTCACATTATTGGGTTGATTATCCGGCAGATGTTCTTTGGCGAATGCAAAATCTGCCAAGATACCTTGGTATACATCTGTTGCAGAGGTTTTGGAAATATCTTTTACTGCCTCAGGGTCTGTAATAAAAAAATCAATATAAGGAATATCTCCAAACACCCGAACCAAATGGTAATAACTGAAAGCTCTAACAAACCTAGCTTCTGCAATTAATTGATTACTTACATTTTCATCCAATTCGAGGCTTTCTGCTCCTGCAATGGCAGCATTGGCTGCACTGACAACCTGGTACCAATATGGCCAATAAGCCCTAACCATACCATTGTTGTCATCCATATTAAAGTCATTGACTTGTTGCCTTTCAGCCGGGGTTCCTCTATCTCCAATATCCACCATATCCCCTCTTAACATGATGGAAGTAACAAACTGTCTTCCATACAGTCTTTCACTTGCAATCCACCCATAGGCTCCAAAAATTGCTGTTTCCACATCTTTTTCAGAGTTAAATAAACTCTCAGGTGCCAATAAGCCTACAGGCTTTTCTTCCAAGTCTGCGCAGCCTGCAAACAAGCAGGTAGCGGCCAATACCAAAGATTTATATATATTCGTTTTCATGGTTATTTCTTTTTTGGTTGCTTAAAATCCTACATTCAGACCTATAGTATAACTCTTTGCATTTGGATAACTACCATAATCAAGCCCCAGATTTCGGTTGCCATCCGTGGCTCCATTAGAACGGTAATTAACCTCTGGATCATACCCTTCATAAGAAGTAAATGTTAATATGTTCTGTGCACTAACATAAAGTCTAAGTTTGGAAAGGCCCAAACGGTCTACAACAGTTGAAGGGAAATTATACCCCAAAGAAAGGTTTTTTAACCTTGTGTAAGTTCCATCAAAAATCCACCTCGTCGACACCCTTCTGGTCCTGCCGTTAAATGCCCTAGGCACATCTGTCTGAGTATTTGTAGGCGTCCATCTGTCCAATGCTTCTGTCGTAGCATTGTTGATTCCGGACATTAAGTTGAGTTCCATCAAGGTATAGCTAAGAATATCATTCCCTACCGATCCTTGGAAGAACACATTCAGATCAAAGTTTTTGTATCTGAAATCATGGTTCCATCCCCAAAAGAAGTCAGGGTGAGGATTACCAATTATTTGTCTGTCATCACTGTTAAGTACCCCATCGTCATTTAAATCCCTGAATTTCTCTCCTCCGGCTTCTTGCTCAAATCCACCTCCGGGAAGAAATTCATCACCTTCTTGGTATACTCCATCATAGACCCAACCATAAAAGCTACCTACAGAATTGCCTTTTTTTAATAATTGAGTGGTACCTAAGCCTACCATATGCCCTGGGCCTGATCCATACTGAATATCAGTTCCTTCGGGTAAAGAAAGCACAGTGTTACGGTTTCTAGAAAAGTTTATATCCATATCCCACTGAAAAGCGCCTACTAAATTTCTAGATCCTATGGTAAGTTCTACACCTTTATTCTCAACTTGGCCAATATTTCTTAATTGGGTGGTATAGCCTGAATATTGAGGCAATTGGACGGCAAACAGCAAATCAGAGGTTACCATTCGGTAGTACTCAGCCGATAATGTAACCCTATCGTCCCAAAAACCAATGTCTGTACCTATATTTAGTTGTGCGGTAGTTTCCCAAGTTAAATTATCGTTGGCCACGGTGGTAGGTCTAACAGCATTTACAGGTACCCCGTCGATAATTGAAAATACCGGTGAGAATCTAGCTAAGGTTTGGTAAGGTGAGATGGCCTGGTTTCCTGTAATCCCATAACTACCTCTCCATTTCCAAAAACTTATTAAATCAGATGTTTGAAGAAATTCTTCATTTTTCATATTCCAGGCAATTGCTCCTGATGGGAAAAATGCCCATTTATTATTTTTAGAAAATGTGGATGAGCCATCATATCTTGCATTAAAAGTAAACAAGAACTTGTCTGCTAATGAATAATTTAATCGCCCATAATATGAAGAAATTTGCCAATCTGTCAAGGAGGAGTTAGGTGCCTGCCAAACAGCCGAAGATCCTAGGTTCCAGAATGAAAAGGCATCTGTAATAAATGAAGTACCTCTTGCCCCATAGCTTTCGCTTTCTGAAGACTGGAAAGAGTATCCCCCCATCGCTGAAAAGGTATGGTCATTTGCAAAAGTCTTTGAATAGGTAAGGTAATTCTCATTCAATACCAAGGTGTTTCTGAACGCATTAATAGATGCATCTCCACCAACATTTCTTCCTTCCGTAACGGTGGTAGGTGCATAGGTACCAGTTCTGGAGGAATTTGCAGTAGCGCCGAAAGTAGTTTTAAATTTCAGTCCTTCGATTATGTCGTATTCAGCAAAGAAATTTCCTTGAAACCGGTCATTAACATTTTCATTTTGCAATTGAGTGGCCACTGCATAAGGGTTGTCATGCGGATCGTTAAGTCTGGCAACAGTAAAAGACCCATCTTCATTATAAATTGGTTGATCAGGCTCGAATTTAAAAGCAGAAGCAACCACTCCTGGAGTTAATCCTCCTGAATTTTCTTGGGTCCTAACACCATCGCTGCTACTTCTCCTTGCGAATAGATTTAATCCAATTTTGAGTCTTTCAGTAGCTTGAATATCTAAATTACTGGTAATGCTGAACCTATTAAAGTCAGAATTAATGATCACTCCTTTTTGATCAAAATAAGACCCTGAAACATAATAGTTTACATTGTCTGTTCCTCCGGATATAGATAGTTGGTAATTTTGGATACCACCGGTTCTGAAAATCTGATCTTGCCAATCGGTATCTCCACCGGCAGGCTGAATATTAGGTCGTGCATCAGATATATAGTCATTGAATTGAGAAGCGTTCAATAAATCAAGTCGATTAATTTCATTTTGCATACTGTAAGAGGTATTGAAATCAATCTTTGCTGCTCCTGACTTTCCTCTTTTTGTGGTTACCATGATTACACCATTAGCTCCCCTTGATCCATATATTGCAGTAGCAGATGCATCTTTCAAGACCTCCATAGAGGCTATATCTTCAGGTGGTGGCATGGCTGCTCCGATAAATCCATCCACAACGAAGATTGGATCACTACTCGCGTTGATAGAAGTTCCACCTCTAACCCTTACTTTCATGCTTGCTCCTGGAGCACCATTATTGGATTGAATCTGAACGCCGGCTGCCCTACCTTGGAGCGCTTGCACAGCATCAATAGCCGGATAGGCGGTTAATTCTTCAGCTTTTACGGAAGACACTGCTCCCGTAAGGTCACTCCTCTTTTGGGTTCCATAGCCTACCACGATCACCTCTTCCAAAGAAGATGAATCCATTTCCATGGTCACATCTATTACCGATTGATTGCCAATCGAAATCGTCTGGGCCTCATATCCTATATAAGAAAATACCAAAACAGCGCCATCAGGGACTGTTAAGGAATAGCTACCATCTAAATCAGAGACAGTTCCTGTGGTGGTGCCTTGAACAGAAATTGTAGCTCCTGGTAAAGGCTGTCCTTCTTCATCTTTAATTACACCTTTTATCGTTCTATCTACTTCAGCAGCTACAGGTGCAGGTTCAGTTTTTACAAGCCTTATATCAATTTGATCATTAACTTGGCGAAAGCCTAAAGTAGTCTGAGAGGCAACTTCTTTTAGTATTGATTCTACGCTAGCATTGCCTTTGGAAAGCACTAGAGAGATATTTTCATTTACATCCTTTTTATCGAATGAAAAAGTGAAAGGAGTTTGCTTTTCAACCTTTTGCAGAAAACGACCTAAGGTCATTTCTCTTTCATTTATACTCACTTTTACTTCATCTATTGATTGGTATTGATCCTTTACGCTAAGGGCCAAAACAAAATTAAAGAGAAGTAGCTGAAGAGTGAATCCATACAAGAAGTAACGGGACAATAAGTAGATTGTCTTATGCAGTTTAAATTTCATAGTTTTTAGGTTTATTTTTTCAGTTATTGACTTTAGACAATTAAAAGAAACTATCCAATGGAGGGGTTTTATACCTCAGTTTTTAATCTTATTTATCATGCATCATATTGTTAAAATTTTAAGTGAATTTTTTTTCCATTTATTTCATATTTGAAATTCTCTATGAAAGACATTCTGTTTAACACCAAATCAAGGGTTTGATTGAAATACTTTCCACTCAAAGCCCATGGCTTTTGGGGTTTTCCGGTGACCTGAATTTCCACTCCATACCATCTTTCGAGTACGGCAACCACCTTATCAAATGCTGCATTTTCGAAAACAAGTAAACCTTCTTTCCAACCTATTGCAGCGGTGTCAGAAAACTCAGAAATGTTAAAATGATTTTCGGCCTGTCTATATTGCAGCTGTTCTCCGGGATCCAGTAAATAACTATTGTTAGCAGATTCAGACTGAATTTCGACCTTTCCTGTAAGCAGGGAAACAAAAACTTCATTGGGGTCAAAAAAATTAATATTAAATGAGGTCCCCAAAGCTATAGTTTCAATATTCCCTGATACCACCTTAAAAACACTTGAAGAATCTTTTTTCACCTCAAAATACCCCTCACCTGATAAAAAAACTTTCCTTTCTAGGGAATCAAATGTTACAGGAAAAATCAATTGACTACCTGAATTCAGCCAGACACCAGATCCATCTGGAAGTTTAAAATTAAGCTTCTCTCCAAAATGAGTGGTTTTGGTAAGCATTACAGGCTTTTTTACCGATGCTTCCACTTCTTGTCGCTCTTTTGGCTCCAATTGACTAAGTAGATAGCCGGTAAAGCTTGTCAAAATTAAAATTACGGCAACTTTATACCATTGCTTTATGGACAGCCACGAATGGGGGTTTTGATTAACTTGAATATCAATTTCATTGGCTTGTTCATGTGCTAAAATATTTTGTAGCACCCTAGATTTACCTTCCTTAGAAACACTATGGGGCTGTGTATTAAGACCAAGCACTATTTCCCTGGCCTTTTTCACTTCCACCACTTTCCCGGGATGTGCCTGCATCCAATTGTTCCAATAGATATCCAACTCTTCATTGGGCTCCTTAATCCACTTTACAAATTCGGGGTTAGTAAGCAAAAGTAGCGTTATGTCATCCTTTTTGTCCATTTTTTTTTATCCTTCATCACCATAAGGAAAAAAAGGTCAAAATGACATCAGCTTTTTGACAAAAAATTAAAATATTTTTTTTGAAAGTTAAAAATGGACATTATCAGAGCTCAAGAATTTGAGCCATGAGAATTACTTCATAGCAGATTTCAAGGCTGAAAGGCCCTTGTACACCAGATTTCGGGCTGACTTCACATGATCAAAACCCAACAAATCACTAATCTGGGAATAGTTTAAATTTTGAAAATAGAAATAATAAATAGCTTCTCTTTGTTTACCCGGAAGAAGGCTCAGGGCTTTATTTAATTTTTCAGAATTTTCTTGCTGAATCTGTTGATCGATGAGGATATCCTCGTGGGAAAATGTGATCTGAAATCCATCATGGTGGGCCATTAAAAAAGGTTTTTTTGAAGTTTTAACATCTACAATAAGTTTTCGCTTCATACATTTCATTAGATAGAAGCGTATGCAATCTGTGGGGCCCAAAGATTTTCTTTTTTGCCTTAGATATATAAATACATCTTGAATACAATCCTCAATAAGCTCTTGATTTTTTGAGAATTGAAAGCCATAGTTTAACAAGATTTCAAAATTATCATTGTAAATCTTGATAAATGCCCCTTCGCTTCCCTCCTTAAATTCTTGCCAAAGCCTGGCATCATCAATTATCGGCAAGTCATTTCGCTTAGACTGCAAATCCAATTTATGGGAATAATATTTGGTATTTTGGCTGGGTTTATTCATTGAGTCCTTAAATGTATAACAATCTTTTCGGTAATTAAAAAGAAAGCCCGTTGGGCAAAAAAAAAGGTATATTCCAAGCAGATAATATGAATAAAATCACCTTTTATAAAAAATAAGGTACGGATTGCTTATTTAACAAAGAAAGGATTTAATTTTGTAGGGTATATCAAATTTTATCAAAAGTGATTCTAATAATTATCTTTCTATTACACTGGTATTTCTCTCTATTTTGCCAAAGCTTTTTCCTGCACAGGTATGCAGCACATCAAATGTTTGTCATGAACAAATATTGGGAGAAATTTTTTTACATTTTCACATGGGTTTGCCAAGGCAGTTCT
>NZ_CAXBOC010000291.1:0-7243 GCF_963976465.1 uncultured Cyclobacterium sp.
AATAGGTTTTAAGGCTTCCATTTGTCATAGCTTTTAAAAAGCCTTAATTTCGTCCAAATTTTAAATCATGACTCAGCCTGAGATTTCCGTTGTCATTACCATTTTTAATGAAGAAGGTAATATTGCTCCCTTATTAGATGCCGTATATGAATCATTATCAGCCATTGACTATGAATTGATACTGGTAGATGATGGGTCTACAGATCGTTCGGTTGAGAAAATGAAGGCGCTGGCCAATGAAAGAACAAGGGTATTGGTGTTTAACAAAAACTATGGCCAAACTACTGCTTTGGCAGGAGGGATAGATCATTCCAATGGGAAGTATATCGTAACCATGGATGGCGACCTCCAGAATGATCCTAGTGATATTCCTATGCTGTTGAAAATGGTTAGGGATGAGGATTGGGACGTTGTGGCCGGGAGAAGGGCCAAGAGAAAAGATGGCTTTGTGCTCCGGAAGCTGCCCAGCAAAATGGCCAATTGGTTAATCCGACACACAACTAAGGTGTTTCTTTCTGATTATGGCTGTAGCCTGAGAATATATAAAGCACATATTGCCCAAAATATGGGGCTTTACGGAGAACTTCACAGGTTTATTCCCGTTTTGGCAAAACAAGAAGGGGCACGCATGACGGAGGTAGACGTAAAGCATCACCCAAGGATTCATGGTGAGTCAAAGTACGGACTTAGTAGAACTTTTAAGGTCATTGCTGACCTTATTTTAATGCTCTTCTTTCAGAAATATTTTCAGCGACCCATACATATATTTGGTACATTAGGGCTTTTTGCATTCACAGGGGGAGTATTGGTGAATATTTATTTACTTGTACTCAAGCTAATGGGAGAAGATATCTGGGGGCGTCCCATACTTTTGGTAGGATTTATTTTATTACTTGGTGGAGTGCAGTTGATTACTACAGGAATAGTGGCTGAAATAATCGTTAGGACCTATTATGAATCCCAGGATAAAAAGACATATACAGTGAAAGCAATTTTTCAAGGTGATAAAAAAGAGGCTTAAATTTTTTCTTAAAATCCTACTTACCAGTCTGGCGCTGTATTTGGTTTTTAGTAAAATAGATACTAAAGAAACCTGGAAGGTGATTCAAACCTCTCATCTAGGATGGGTGTTCCTGGCTTGGATGTTTTTTGTAGCTTCAAAGTTGTTCAGTGCAATACGTCTGAACATTTACTTTAGGGATATTGGTCTTCGCTTACCTGAAATCAAGAATATAAAATTGTATCTCATAGGAATGTTTTATAATCTTTTCCTACCCGGAGGCATTGGGGGAGATGGTTATAAGGTTTATTTACTCAATAAGGTACATAAAACTCCTGTGAAACAATTGATCAATGCGGCCTTACTCGACAGAGGAAATGGCTTGGCAGTATTACTCTGGCTGATGTTTTGCCTGATGTTGCTCTTGAACTTACCCTGGGATTTCCCCATTACTATGTTTTGGTTGGGGATATTAGGAATTGTGTTTATCCCGATTGGATTTTATCTGGTGATGTTGCTTTTTTTTAAACAATTTATGGGCTCTGTGCCGTCCACCACCGGGTTTTCCTTTCTAAATCAATTGCTGCAATTGTGCAGTGCCTACTTTATTTTAGTTAGTATGGGGGTAGAAGATCAATACATCCCTTACCTTTTTGTGTTTCTTGTTTCAAGTACGGTTTCCGTCTTACCACTGACCATTGGAGGAGTGGGGGCTAGGGAGCTGGTTTTTGTTTTTGCGCATGATTATGTAGGGATAGATCAGAATGTGGCAGTAGCATTTAGTCTGCTGTTCTTCCTTATCTCAATGCTAACATCCTTGTTTGGGCTGTTTTTTAAGCATGAAGCCTAAGGGTTTTGGAGGTAGACAAGGCCCAAGAGAGTTTAACTTTTTGTTACAATCTCACCAATCCCTTGCGATGAGTTACTAGTCAATATTCACTTTATGGCTTTGCAATTGGAGTAGCTTATAAAAGCCTATGGATAGTCAAAAGTTTAACCAATCGCAGGACCATTGCATAATGCGATTAGAAAACATCCTATATACCCACCACCGCAATTGCGATTTGAACTATTTCTAGGCTTGATCTTTGAGTATTATAGTGAAATACCGCATTTTCCCCTGGACTTTTGGTCGTTTCTACAGCTCCTTTGGGCAGGAAACGGAAAGGCACACTGCTGTTATAATTGACTTTCAACTCCAGTTGCGTATCATTTCCCTTAAATTCAATGGGTAATTTATAACCCAATGCTAACCCATAAGCCATGGTAAAGGCCGAATGGTCCAAGCCTTCTTCTAAGATTTCGGAAAATATCGTTTCTCTGATCATATAGCGGGTATATAAATTGCTTAACCCTATTTGTGGATCAATAAAGAGCCTGTCCATTTTTACCCAGGGTAGGTAATGTTTATAATGGGCCTTGATATTTAGAATATTACTGTTTCTGCGTAGTCTCAACACTTCTGAATCTCCGTTATACAGGTCATCTCTTTTTTCTAATGAGGAGCCATAGATCCCATAGCCAACACTTAGGCCTGCAGCAACCGGTAGGCTAGGGAATTCGTAATATACAGACCCGGCTATTTCAGGGAAGCTATTGGCTTGAATTTTTTCTTTGAAATCATTGATAGGGAAGTTGTATTTGGTTTCTATACCGAATATTATGTCTTGAGCCATTCCACTAAAAGGAAGAAAAAAAAGTAAAAATAGTGATCGAACAAAGTTTGAAGCCATAACATTAAAAACGATAAAGTTTGACTAAGGATTCAATTTAAACCATTTTTATTGGAAGGCCCCATTATGATTTTGGCTTAAATAAGATACTGTTTATCCTTTTTTTTGCTGTAGTGGGTAGAGATGTATGTAAAGCTGGGAAATTGATTAAGGGAAAGCGTTTATAACTTGCTTTTATTAAGGCAGAGATATAAAAAAAACCTGACCAAAATATTGGTCAGGTTTAAATATATGTTGATTTCTTTAAGGATTAACCTATAGAAACTCTTTTGAAACTTGATACGGTCAAACCTTTGCTAACGCTGTCAAGGTATTGAGCGATGGTTTTGCTAGTGTCTTTCACGAAAGACTGGCTAAGCAAAGTATTCTCTTTATAGAACTTGTTTAATTTACCCATGGCAATTTTCTCAAGCATTGCTTCTGGTTTACCATCTTGTCTGGCTTGGTCTTTACCAACTTCGATCTCTCTTTCAACAACAGAAGAATCTACACCATCTTTGTCAAGTGCTACCGGATTCATGGCAGCAATTTGCATGGCTACATCTTTACCTGCTTCGGAAACATCAGCACCTTCGGTGTTGGTTAGCCCTACCAATACACCTAACTTACCGTTGGAGTGTATGTAAGGTTCAACCACTTCCGCAGTTACTTTCTCTAGGTGAGAAACACCAATTTTTTCACCGATTTTACCGGTCATTTCAGTGATTTTTTCACCTATGGTGATGCCTTCAAAAGGCAATGCCAAAACAGCATCAATGCTTTCAGCGTCTGCTTTTACTGCTTCAGCCAAGATGGCATTAGCAAAGGCAGAAAACTCATCATTTTTGGCAACAAAGTCAGTTTCGCAAGTAAGTGAAAGGATAGTTCCGGTTTTACCGTCTTCACTTACACTAGTAACCACAACGCCTTCTTTGGTTTCACGGTCTGCTCTGGAAGCTGAAACTTTTTGTCCTTTTTTTCTAAGGATATCAATAGCTTTTTCAAAATCTCCTTCAGCTTCGGTAAGGGCTTTCTTACAGTCCATCATACCGGCCCCGGTTTTTTGTCTCAGTTTATTTACCTCTTGTGCAGTAATAGCCATTGGTTTATATTTTTTTGTTGAATTAAATTAGGTGTTGACAATAAAACAAAAATTGAACAGCAAGCTGTCGCAAGTGTCCAATTTTTGTAATTAAAATGTCAAAGTGGATTATTCTTTGGTTTCAGCGTCGGCTGCTTTTTTTGCTTCTTCCTCTTCAGAAAGTTTAGCATCGTCTTTGTCTTTCTTACGTTCAGACAATCCTTCCTCAATAGCAGAACCGAATGCTTTCACCAATAGTGAAATGGATTTAAAAGCATCATCATTTGCAGGGATAGGGAAATCTACCTCATTAGGGTTAGAATTTGTATCTACCAATGCAAACACAGGGATACCAAGTTTCTTAGCTTCCGCCAAGGCAATATGCTCCCGTTTAATATCTACAATAAAGAGGGCTGCAGGAAGTCGTGTAAGGTCAGAAATACCTCCCAATACATTCTCCAGCTTTTCTCTTTGACGGCTGATCATCAGCCTTTCTTTCTTTGCTAGGTTTTTGTAAGCGTCGTCTTTAGACATTTTGTCTATTGTCGACATCTTCTTCAAAGATTTACGGATGGTAGCAAAGTTTGTCATCATACCACCAAGCCATCTTTCAGTAATGTATGGCATCTTAAGCCTTCTGGCTTCTTCTGCTACCAAATCTTTGGCTTGTTTTTTCGTAGCTACAAACATGATTTTTTTGCCTGAGCGTACGATCTGCTTGATTGCGTTGGATGCTTCATCAAGGCAAACGAGCGTTTTGTTTAGATCAATAATATGGATCCCATTCTTCTCCATGAAGATATAGGGTGCCATTTTAGGATCCCACTTTCTTGTTAAGTGTCCGAAGTGAACACCAGCATCCAGTAAGTCTTTATATTCTATATTGGCCATTTAATAAATTGTTGTTTATGATATTAAGAAAAGAATATATCCAATTATCTCTTAGAGAACTGGAATCTTCTTCTTGCTTTTCTTCTTCCTGGTTTCTTACGTTCAACCATTCTGGAATCACGCGTTAAGAATCCTTCTTTTTTCAACGGACTTCTGTGGTCTTCGTTGATTTCACAAAGGGCTCTAGATATCGCCATTCTGATGGCTTCTGCCTGACCACTGATTCCACCGCCATCAACATTTATGTTAATGTCGTAGGCACCGTCCTCATTGACCAATACCAAAGGTTGCTTCACCACAATCTGGTGTAGCTCAAAAGGGAAATACTTGTCCAAGGCCCTTTTGTTTACCGTGATATTACCGTTCCCGGATTTTATGTAAATCCTGGCTACGGATTCCTTTCTTCTTCCAATTTTGTTAATTACTTCCATTGACGGGTAGCATTAAAGTTTTACTTCTTTAGGTTTTTGTGCGCTGTGCGGATGCTCCGAGCCGGCATATACATACAGGTTAGTGTATAGTTTTCTACCAAGTCTGTTTTTTGGAAGCATTCCTTTTACTGCTTTCTCTACCAGAGTACGAGGAGATTTTTCCAAAAGGATCTTTGGAGTTGCTATACGCTGTCCTCCGGGAAATCCCGTGTGACGTACATATACCTTCTCTGTCCACTTCCTTCCGGTAAGTCTTACTTTCTCGGCGTTAATTACAATAACGTTGTCTCCGCAATCAACATGAGGGGTAAAGTTTGGCTTGTGCTTCCCTCTCAACATTTTTGCCACTTCGCTTGAAAATCTGCCGAGTACCTGGGATTGGGCATCCACTACTACCCACTCCTTCTCCACCGTAGCATCATTCGCTGATATGGTCTTATAGCTTAAAGTATTCACTGTGTAAATGTTTAATAATTAGCTTGTTAAATACATTTCACCCTCAAAAAGGGACACAAAGATAGAAGTTAATTCCTTCAATTCCAATAGAAAGCAAAGTTTACTGCCTTATTTTCACAAGAATAGCTATTGCTGTCTACCCATTCAGCAGGTGCTTTAGCCCCTTAACAGGACGAAACGGCTTTATCTGTCATTGAAATGTTTGATTTGATGAAACAAAAGTAATGCTTTTATAATTGATTTGCAGGCATGTTTCCACCATAATCTATAATTAAGGAAACTTAAGGTAAAAATCGGCCTTTTCAATCTATTCCCTTCCTCGTTTACTAGCTATTCCTATAGCACAAGTCTATGGTTTCCTTTACTTTCGATTGTCCCATTTTATTAAGGGGATTGCTTATTTGGTCACCATTTCTTTTTGAACTTGAGTGGTGACCTTTACGATTTTAATCTTTCTTAAGCCTCCGGGCAATTCCCAATCCACCGTAGCTCCTTCTTTGAACCCGATTAATGCAACGGATAGTGGTGAAAATACGGATATTTTATTTTGTGCTAAATTGGCATCTTTAGGGATTACCATCTTCATTTTTATCGTTTGTGAAGGTTGTCCTAATTCCACTTCAAAATGAGAATTTAACTGTATTGTACCTTTCGGGATTTTATTGTCGGGGACTTTTTTTGCCAAATTCAATTCATCCATTAATTGACCTACTTCTCTTGTTTTTTGAGCTGGAGTAAGGTTGTTAATGATGTTCTTAATCGTTCTGTAATCAGATTCTTTAACTATAGGTTTCATAATATTTTAAATTTTTGGAAAATAGCACTAAACCAAAGGTGGATTTACCCTTGTGAATCAATGCTTTTTGAGATTAAATGATAAGACTGTTAATTTCCGCCTAAATGACTAGGTTAAAGCCCTCTACCCCGGTTTATTTGGTAGAGGGTAATTTGATAAAGGCTTTATTGTGAGCGAGTACAATCCAATTCGCCTTCAATTCTTGAAGGGAAGTATTCCTGATGATGGCGTTATGGATGTAGGAAGTGTTCATGAAATAATTACTCTCAAGATATAAAAAAATATTTATATAGTCTAATTTCCTTTAATTTTAGTTGATCTGTATTTTGGGTAATAGTTCCATTGAGGATTGATAACGGAAAGGGAGCTTTCAAGGTTTCTTTTCTGTAAATTCTTTACTGTTTTAAAAAAATAGCCATACCGGATTGCGCTGAAGCAAAAGTAAAAGCCCTTTCGTTTTGAAAATTCGAGAACGTTCCCGTAATTATTTTCTTCTCGATGCTTTTATTTAAAGGCTAGATTGGATAAATAGTCTTCTGTTGACTTATTATAAGGATTTTGAATTGTTTTAATAGTCACTTATGCTTCAATGCGCTTGTTTAAGATTTGTGTTGAAGGGTAAAAGCCCTATCGGTTTTTACTGTAAATTGTAATGGAGAGCTTTATATTTTCAACCCCTAGATTGGTACATTTGTTTCTTATTAAAAGGCCCATGAGATGAAAAACACCAGAAGGTTATTTATAAAATTATCCGGAATTCTCAGCCTTGGTTTATTCAATAGGGTAAATGCGTTAAACTCGCCTAAACCAAAGCCAAGTGTAGCTCACTTAGAAAGTTCATTTGCTTCCGGTCTCGAAGACAAGGGAAAAAGCATC
>NZ_CAXBOC010000292.1:0-7239 GCF_963976465.1 uncultured Cyclobacterium sp.
CCAAGAAAACCCTTACTCCTCCCACCCTGACCTCGATAAGGGCTGGAATGCTTATTCAGGTTCAGGAGATGTCACCTCAGAGGTTGTTTACGCTAACTATGGAACCAAAGAAGATTTTGATAAACTGGAAGAGCTTGGGGTTAATATTCAAGGTAAAATTGTTTTAGCCAGATACGGCAGAAATTTCCGTGGATTTAAGGCAAAATATGCAGAACAATATGGTGCTGCCGGCGTCCTGATATACACAGACCCCAAAGACTATGGCTTCAGTAAAGGATTGGTTTACCCGGAAGGGAATAATTACAGTGAGAGTGCCATTCAAAGGGGTTCTGTTTTGACTGAAACCTTTATAGGCGACCCTCTGACACCCTTTGAACCTGCTTTGCCATTGGAGGGCAAGACTAAAGTAAAACGTCTTGATCCCAAAGAAACAAATTTACATACAATTCCTGTGACACCTATCGGCTATGGAGCTGCCAAAGAAATCATCGCTTTGATGAAAGGTAAGCCGGTGCCGAGCGGTTGGCAGGGAGGCCTCCCATTTACCTACAGATTAGATGGAGGACCTGCTTTAAAAGTTAGGTTAGCAGTATCTCAACCCAAGGAAATTGTCCGAATCAATAATGTAATAGGTACAGTAAAAGGTAGCATGTATCCTGAAGAATGGATCATATTAGGTTGCCATTACGATGCTTGGGCTTTTGGGACTACGGATCCTGGAAGCGGCACAGCCATGCTGTTAACCTTGTCTGAAGCATTGGGTAAGCTGGTAGAAGAAGGATTTAGCCCTAAAAGGTCAATAATGATTGCTCATTGGGATGGTGAAGAATATGGAGTCATTGGATCTACCGAATGGGTAGAGCAGATGAAAGAAGAACTGGGAAGCCAGGCCGTGGCCTATCTTAATTTTGATGGAGGGGTATCCGGAAGAAATTTTGGGGGAGCGGCTGCTCCAAGTTTGAAGAAAATAATGATGGATGCTGCTAAAAAAGTCACTTATCCCGACTCTTCCAAATCAGTGTTTGATAGCTGGTCCAAAGACGGTAAAAATCTTCCCATAGGTAATCTCGGCGGTGGATCAGACCATATAGGTTTTTATATGCATACAGGTGTACCTTCATTGAGTGGCGGTACAGGAGGGAAAACGCTTTATCATACAAATTATGACGATTTTAATTTCTATGAAAAGTTTATTGATCCAAGTTTGAAAATGGGAGGTGCAGTTGCTCAATGGGCAGGTATAATGTCTTTGAAACTGGCAAATGCCACTTTTATACCTTATGATACGCCCAGGTATGCAGAAGACTTGCGTAAACATTTCGCTACTGCTACCGGTAAAATCAAAACCTATTTCCCTGAATTTACCGGCTTTCGGCAATCTGAAGCTGCCATCCAATCCTTAGCTGAATCTACAAATTCACTCAGTCAATTTATGCCTCAAATACTAGACCAAGGCAAATTCAAGAAAAAAGAGTTAAAACAAATCAATTCGGCCCTAATTCAACTAGAAAAAAGTTTTATCTATAAGGAAGGAATGCCATTTGGACCTTGGTTTCTTTCATTATACGCTTCTTCTGATCCTTATAGTGGTTATGCATCTTGGATTCTTCCGGCTATTGAATATCAAATTGCAAACAGCAAAACCGAAAAATTGGAGCATTGGGATGAAGTATATGCCAAAGCCATTTTAGACTTGAATCAAAAGATTAAAGCCATCCATCAAAAATTAATCAGTCAATAAGCGAGCCTTTATTTCCTACCACCGTGTGGAAGGTCTATTCATAACATTAAAAAGCCGGAGTTGCAGCTATGGGCTAACAACTCCGGCTTTATTTCCGGTAAATGCCAAACACTAGCATTATTTTCTAAGACCTCCCTTTCAAAGCTTACTAAAGTACCAATATTAAAGGTCAAGCCATTGGACTTTGTGATAAGGTGATCTATCAAATTAGCATTAATGAAGCCAGATGGACTTATCGCCTAACTATTATTTTCAGGCTTTTTATAGGAAACCGTTTTTGATCCTTTATACAATTCAAACACAAGTAGTCTGCAGTCGATGGTTCCATTGTAAAATGGAATTCTCCTTTTAGGTTTCAATCCAATCCGCTTACCCAAATCAAGATTTCCTGTAAAAACCAAGCCTGTATAACCTGAACAGCGTTTTTTCATAAAATCACCAATTTCCCTGTAGGTCAATTCAAGTTCTTCTTCCTCTCCTAGCCTTTCGCCATACTCCGGGTTAAAAAAGACGGCTCCTTTGTCTGCTTCAGGTATGGTTGCTTCTCTAAAATCACAAACTTCAAACTGGATATATTCGGCAACTCCAGCTTCTCTAGCATTGGCCTTACTGGCATTTATGGCCCTTTCACTTATATCTGAAGCAATAATAGGAAAATCAGGAATTGGTTTTATTTTATCTTCCAAATCCTTCTTCAAACCATAATATACGCCGGCATCATATCCATTGATGTACATAAAGGCATAATCGTCTCTAAATAAGCCGGGGTACCTATTGGTAGCCATTAAAGTGGCTTCTATGGCAACAGTCCCTGAACCACACATAGGATTGACAAAGGGACTGTTTTGATCCCAACCGGAAGCTACCAGAGAGGCAGCCGCAAGTGACTCCATCATGGGAGCACTTCCCGGTATTTTCCTATAACCATGTTTGATTAGGGTATCCCCTGAAGTGTTGATATAAATACTAGCTTGGTCTCCTTTCCAAAAAAACTGAAAAACAGCCTCATCTAAATTAGATCCTGAATCCGGTCTTTCGCCGAACTTGTTTCTAAACCTATCCGCAATAGCATCCTTTATTTTAACATTGACAAACAAGGGATTGTCAACAGTTTCATGCTTCACATTGCTTATAACTGAGAAATAACCATCTGTTTCTATATATTCTTCCCAGGGCAATTCATTGATAACCTTGTAAAGGTCTTTAATGTGATCTAAAGGAAAACTATGGATTTCGTACAACACATGACTGGCTGTTCTTAAGTGCATATTTAGAAAAATACAATCATTCAAGCTGCCTGTCAATGCAACATGAGTTCGAAAAACTCCATCGATTTTAAAATTCAAAGCCTGTAACTCTGCTTCTAAAAATGGCGCATTCCTGTCGTAACAAGTAATGACTATTCTTCCTTCCTTAGTAAAATCTATCATGGTGCAAATATACCTTTAAAAATTGGCATGGACCGAAATTCAAATGCCGCCTTAACCTTCAAATCTCTTCTTTTTTTAACGTTTTCAAAGCGGATGCATAGGCTTCTGGATCATTTACATTTTGGAATTCCCGTACATCCGGTGCCTGCAAAATTTCCACTTCTGAATTGATCAAAACTTTCCTTGGGCAACTGTATCCCTGACTCAAATACCTTAATAATACCGGGTAAGCCCTAGGCTCCCATATGGTAATTAGGGGTTCAGGGAACTTGCCATCTGAATCCAAAAATACTGTAGCTAATTTTGAAGGGTTTCTGTTTTTCAGCAGGAAGGCAATGGTTTCTTCGGTTAAAAAGGGTAAATCACATGCTACTGAAAGCCATGCCGCATCCGGATTGCCCATAAATGCAGACAAAATCCCTCCCATAGGCCCCAAACCTTCAATTTTGTCTTTGATGGTCAAATATTTTTCCTGAAGCCTTTCATGTTGTACTTCATTACAAGACAAGAATACTTTCTTACAATGTTTTTGCAACAAGTCGCTTACATGGTCTTTTTGGCTTTTGTCATGGTAAGTCAAGCCGGATTTATCTCTGTTCATCCGACTGCTTTTGCCACCTATCAATACCAAACCGTTTACTTCGGCACGATTTGCGTCTGTAAATTCTTTTATAAAAGACACGATTTTATCCACTTCAGCAATGTTAACCACTGGTAATTGTTCCCAATCATGGATATGTTCCTTTATATATTCCGGAATAATTGATTGCCCCTCTTGCAAAACCAGTAAGCGAACACGGGTGATTTTGCTAAGCTTTTTTTCCATTGGCTTTTTAGGATCAATCACCAATACCTGATCTTTGGCTTTAAAATGATTGGCATTGATTAAAACCAATTCTTGGTTATTTAGCCATTCACGTTGTTCAAAAACCGATACCTGTTCTTGTTTTCTATCTAACCTCTTGAATACGATCTTATCCCTAAGCTCTACCGCATCTGGAAACTGCATCAAGCTTTCTTTATCTCCCTTACCGGCAATCAACGCATCCCCTTCTTTGTGGTCAGCATCAACATAGGCTATTTTATAAGTTGAAGCCAATTGTTCGATTGCCATATGAGCTAATTTTTGGATGTTCCCGCAAGAAGTTCCTAAGAAGCCCAATTCAATTCGGCCATAATCCCCCATATCAGGCTTGGCCAAATGTACATGTTTTTGGTGTTTATCTTTTGAAGTCACTTTTACCTCCAGTTTTTTCTTCCAGTTTCACTTCCTTAATTAAAATATCATGAGAAAAACCTTTGCACATATCATAGATGGTCAAAGCCGCTACAGAAGCGCCTGTCATGGCCTCCATTTCTACCCCGGTTTTCCCTGTGACCCGTGTACTGCAAGTAATTAAAATCTCCTCCTCCCCTATGGCCTCAATGGATACCTTACAATCATCCATGCCTAATGGATGGCAAAGCGGAATAAGTTCAGCTGTTTTTTTTGCTCCCATTGTGCCTGCAATTATCGCCGTTTGAAAAACCGGACCTTTCTTAGTTATCAATTCTGATTCATTATTAAGCGAACGCATGATTTCTTTTCCAAGTACCACCCTGCAGGAAGCTTTGGCAAAGCGCCGGGTAATTTTTTTTTCTCCTACATCCACCATCGCAGGATTTCCGGTAGTTTTGTCCAGGTGGGTAAAGTCTTTCTTTGTCATTTTAATAAATTAAAAATTATATAGAACGCAAATCTTCTATTACTTCACGGATGTATTCAATGGCAAATGCTACATCAGCCGCAGTAGTAAACCGGCCTAGTGAAAGACGTAAGGTGGCCATGGCCGAGCTTTGGTCCAAACCCATGGCGGTCAACACGTGAGAGGGTTTATCAGAGATGCTACTACAAGCAGCCCCGGAACTTACCGCCAGTTTTTTATTTACCCTTATCAGCAAGGATTTGCCTGAGACCTGATTGAAAGAAACATTGCATACATGAGGAAGTCGATGGCTTCCTCCGTTTAGTTGGCAACCCTGAATTTGTAGTAAACCATTCTCTAATTCTTTCCTTAAATTAAAAAGCCTGCGGCTTTCCTCCTGCAAATCTTCTAGGCAGCGCTCAGCGGCTTTACCTAATCCTACAATTCCGGGCACATTTAGGGTTCCACTCCTACGGCCTCTTTCATGGCCGCCGCCCGTTATCTGGGCTTTTAATTTAATTTTAGGTAGCCCTTTCCTTATAAATAATGCTCCTACACCTTTTGGTGCATACATTTTATGACCTGAAAGTGCCAATCCATCCACTCCCAAATCCCTAACATCAACAGGGACCTTTCCAACGGTTTGTACTGCATCTGTTAAAAAGAGCGCCCCATGAGCTTTCGTTAGCGCTGCCATTTCTTTGATAGGGTGTAACTTTCCTGTTTCATTATTGGCCATCATGGCAACCACCATCAAGGTATTTTCTCTAAAACTTGACTTTAATTGGTCTAGAGAGATTTCCCCCTCAGCCCCTACAGGTAAACAGGTCAATTCAAATCCCTGGTCTGCCAAACTTTCCATCGTATCAAGTACAGCCTTGTGTTCTGTGGCGATGGTAATCAGGTGATTTTTTCCGGGGTCCGCCATCTGAGCCATGCCCTTTATTCCAAGGTTTAATGCTTCAGTGGCTCCACTCGTAAATATGATTTCATCTGCCTCTGCTCCAATTAATGTTGCCACTTGCTCTCTGGCAGTTTCCACGGCCTCTTCTGCCAACCAGCCATAAGGATGGTGGGTACTTGACGCATTGCCAAAAGTAGAGGTAAAGTAGGGTACTATGGCCTCTACCACCTCCGGAAAGCAAGGTGTGCTTGCATTGTAATCAAAATAAATGGGTAAATCCATCTACGAGGCTTTAATATACAGACTATTTTGCCAATTCTTCTGCCATTTTAATGGCTTGATAAGCATTTACAATCCCACCGGTTTGGCTCAAATCTCCAAAACCCACCAATTCTTCTTTTCCCGGTTGATGTACTTTGTCATCACCAACCTTATAAACAGAGCTTGTAAGAATTTTACGTACTTCTTTTGGTTTGAGGTCCGGATAGTAAGCAAGCAAAAGAGCTGCTACACCGGCCACTGTTGGGGCTGCCATGCTTGTACCACTATTGTTTTCATAACCTGAATCAGGAATGGTAGAATAAATATCTACCCCCGGTGCAAATAAGTCTACTCCTTCTTTACTAAAATTTGAAAAATCCGCTGCAAGATTTTCATCCTCTCTAGGTCCTGAAGCACCTACTTCTATCCAAGCATCAGACACTCCTCTTTTGGCAAACCACCTGTTAGGGAAATTATTTCCAGGAGTGACTTCCTTTGAGCTATTTCCTGCTGCGTGAATCAATAATACACCTTTCCTCTCTGCGTACTTGACTGCCTTGTCCACATATTTTTTACCAGGAGAATAAGATTTACCAAAGCTCATATTAATGACGTTTGCACCATTGTCTACCGCATATCTAATAGAGTTGGCAATATCCTTATCCCTTTCATCTCCATTTGGCACCGCCCTTATAGCCATGATCAATACATGGTCTGCTATCCCCTCAATTCCTAAATCATTTCCTCTGTTGGCTGCAATGATACCGGCAACATGAGTTCCATGGGAAGGATCAGGACCTGTTGGGTCATTGTTTCCATAATACTTTTCCTTGTAGTTATCCGGGTCATCCCCAACAATTCCTCTAGGATCAAAGTCTGTATTGTAAGCATACTTAGCCTGCACTTCAAAATGCTTGACGGCTTTACCCAATTCTGCAAGGATGGTATTAATACTTGCGTCTTCAAGCCTTATCATGCCAAACATTTGATTAAGCATGTCAATGGCCGCAGTAATTTTTTCATCATCTGACTCAAAATTTGCCAAGTCCTCAAGACTAAAATCTGTTACTTCAAATTCTTCCTTCACCAAATCTGCCATTTTTGAGAAACCTTCCATCATGTTATTGTACATGTTGTAATTTGATGCTGCTTTATCTTTGGCCTCTTCAAAGTTTTTACTGACTTTTTCCCAATATTCAAACTCATCCCTGTTCTTTC
>NZ_CAXBOC010000293.1:0-7224 GCF_963976465.1 uncultured Cyclobacterium sp.
GAGCTCTTATACAATACCAAAAATAAAATTGTCCGATTTAAAGGGGGCTAAACCAACTATAGAGATAAAACCGGGTACTCATTCTATCCCATGTTGTTGCAATAAATAATCCAATGCCTTTTCCACAACAAGGTCTGTGTTATTATTTACAGTATATTCTGTATTCTTAACATAAATTTCAGGCACATGACCAATACCGTCTAAACTGCGTCCATTGGGTAATAAAAATTGCTGAATAGAATATACATACCTCCACCCATTGAGAAGAAATCGCATATTACTTACCGTAGAAAAGTCACCGGCTGTGGTATCTCCTATTTGAATGACCTGATCAAAAGCCTTCATATGTAGCAAGAAAACTTCACCTGCACTGATGGTTTTTCTGTCCGTAAGTACAATAACGGGCTTAGTGTATGAATTGTCACCATCAAATTGAGTATAGTATATATTCTTCTCATCAAAATCATTATAACCTTTTCCATTCCTAGTCTGTACACTATATATTTCGTGAACTCCATCAGAAAAGGCTTGAGCAATTCTTGCTGAATACCTGTCATCTCCCCCACTATTTTGTCTTAAATCCAAAATAATGGCTTCAGTATTTTCAAAGTTTTTAATTATTTCATCCATTACTGAAGGATTATCACCATCCATAGTACCCAAATAAATGTAGCCTATATTTTTGTCTTTGACTTTCCCAAAGAAGAGTTCATCTTCTGACCCCACCTCGGTTTTGTTAGCTATATACTTTGAGAGTAATAATTCAGGGCTAAATTCAGCTGTAGACTGCTCATTGAGCGCATAGCCGGATTTATACTTAATGTTTCCATTGTAGAGTGTTGTATGGCTGTCGTCTAAGTGTTCCACCATTTCCGTCATTACTTTCCAAAGTTCCTCATCAGAAAGATCATCGGTAACTTTTGGGCGATAAATTTGATACAGCTGTTTCCAATTGATCCCTCTCACCTCAAAGAGACTATAATGCCGGTCGAAATCATTCCATAAGATTTCAAAATTTTGCGAAGGACTATTGGGTGCCTCTTCACCTAAAATTACCTCCTCACAGCTGCATAAAAAAATGGAAATCATTATTAACCAAAGGTTTTGACGCCTCACAGAAGTATGATAATTAATAGTCAAGGATTTTATTATTTTCTTAATATTAACTTTAAGAAAGCCTTTCATTAGCTTAAAATTTTAAGGTTATTCCGCTTGCGGCAGACATTGTCATCCGCTTGAATGAGTGTAAATTGTTTACTTTTTGGAAGGAAATTGAATAGGCCAAGTTCCAAGCCAAACGTGGTGAAATTTGGTAGGCATAAACCAAACCCCAATCCAAGCCTAAATAATGACCTAAAGAGGCAGGTTCTCCTTGAAGCATAATTTTTACAGGATTATCCTGATTTTCTATTATAAACTCATCGATTCCATTGTAAGGAGGTCTTCCTAAAAATTGGACTATCGGTATGCCAAAAGAAGTTTGCATGCTATGTCTGTCATTAATCCTTTGGGTCAACAAACCCCTAATTGCCATTCCTTGAGTGGAAGTATAACTAAATGCATCTAAATCATTCCATTCAATAAAAAAAGCATTGGTTTCATAAGCTCCTCCCAAATAAATGTCTAAGGATTCACTATTATTTTTTATTCGAAATAAGTATTCCACGTCAATATTAATGTCTAAAAAAGTATTGGTAAATCCACTTGTTTCATTGGAACGCATCTCTCCTGCTCCATAGGCTACTGATATCCCAAAAATATTTTTACCTATTCTCCGATAAGAAAGGCCGTATTGAATTCCTGATCCTTGATAGTGTAAGGGGGATAAAGCATTGTCTTTTAGATAATTTCCTTGATACCCTGCCCTAATACTAAGGAGTTTGCCTGCAGACTCAATTAAATCCTGCGCTTTTACTATACCCCCCAATAGGAGAAAGCAAAAAGTATAAAACAAAAACTTTTTCATTTTAGAACAGAAAGTTTTTAAAAATATTCCCGGTTAATAATAAAAAAACAACTATGAAGGGGAACACCCTTGGTCGACTTACGAAATATTTTAAAATATAGATATGGTTAAAATTAACTTCTCCTCAGAAGTAAAATACCACTTGCATTAGTTACACAAAAGAAGCTGGAAAACTATCTTTAAAAGAGGGGCAATAAAAAAACTTCAAAATGAGAAATAGAAGGCAGCTTAGAATTATTTTTTTAATAGATCATTAATGGCCTTCATCAATACCCCTTCTACTTCAGGAGCAACATTCGATGCGCGCTCACTGACCTCATACCCTCCTTTTTCATAAGCCAATGAGGTTCCAATATACCCCATACCAAGATCGCCATAAGCGGCCATGGTTACAAATAAATCCGTGCGACTTGCTTTAGCGGCAAGTTGATATTCTACAAAAAGTTCTCCGGGCATATGTAAAATTCTAGCATCATTAAGACTTAGGCAACTGATATCAATGGTTTTACCCGTCTGTGTCCTACGCAACCATGCCATTTTTCGTGCGATTCCACTATTTTTCTTTAGTAGCTCGTTGCTTAATTTTAACTCCTCTTGTATTTTAAACAAATAGGGAGCCGGAGGCAAAGCCACCTTTTCTACTGACCAAGAAACATTGGCAGCAGTTATAGGTTTTTTCTTTGTAGTCTCCCAAGCTTTTTCCATTCCATTTGCCAAACGTTGCGCAAAAACAAGTCTGTTCTCATGGGATCCATCATTGTATTTACCTGCAGCAATATTTCCTCCTGCCCCATTAAAATGTATATGAAGGGCATCAGGAACAGCCAATTGACGAAAAAATCTGGCAACCCCTACAAAATCAGGGTTAGGAATACCTGTACGGTAATAACTCTGTGGATGGGTCGCATAATAACTCATAATAGCGACCGGCTTGTTTTCATTCCAAAAACTAATAAGTGATAGTTCAGGGTCAATCAGCCCTTCAGGTTCGGCACGTATATCAGGATCTTTAGTAGTAGACATTCTCGTAACACGTACTTTACCATCATGCCCATAAATATTTCTATTTGAAGCTACTCTATCAACAATTGCTTTACCAATACCTAAATGTGTTACAGGTTGTGGAGCCGATAAAGCGCTTTTAACAGCCACTGTTAAACGTCTAAGCGCTTCACGAGGAAATGTTCCATCAAAGTTGGTAGGGTTAATTATTGCCGGATCTATCCCCGCTTCCAAAAGAATTTGCTCTGCTCCTGCATCAAACCTTGGGGCATCGTGCTGATGCAAAACATTCACTGAAATCCGCTCCGGCGTAGACCCAACAGCTGCCGCCAATGCTCTCTTAAATTCATCCATGCCTTCATTACCAATGGCAAGCCAATCTATGGAACATAAAACTATAGGTAATCCAGCTCCTTGTAACACTATTCCTTTAGCCCTTAAACCTAGATCCCATTTGTTTATAGAAACATCATAAGCCAAAGGACTTCCTACCGGAGGGGTAACATCTATATCAAAAGTGGACAAACGAAGCCCTTCTTGTGGGTTTTTCTGGCATTCACTATGGCTGTAGATTTCCCCTTCTACTTTAAGGATAGAAAGATAAAAAAGAGAAACCACCAAAAGTAATAGGGGAATACCATTATTAAAACCTTTCATACTTTCTAAGAATTTAAAATTCAATACCTTTATTTATTATAAAAAAAATGGCTACACTCTACCAAATAGAATATAAAGGGGAGAAACCTTAAGTTTCTCCCCTTTAATGTAGCATTTAATTGATTCCAATTAAAATTATCTTGGAATATAAATTTAGTAGCCGGGATTTTGAGGGAAATTAGCATCTACATTTAGATCAATCTGTGCCTGAGGTATCGGCCAACGGAAATTATGTTCCTCAATAGCTGCTCCAGGAACAAGAGGGTTATCGTTGTATTTACGAACCCTTTCTAAAAGTTTACCGGTACGTCTCAATATTAATAGCCTCCATTCTTCTCCGTACAATTCTCTTACACGTTCATCCAACAAGAAATCCATATCAATATCGGATGCAGAGACAGGAGTTGCATTGGCACGTTCTCTTATTCTGTTTACATCTGCTGCTGCCAAGGCATTATTGCCCAACTCTAAATTTGCCTCGGCTCGAATTAGCAAGGTTTCAGCAAAACGCAATGCATACCAATCTTTGTGCGTAATCCCTCCTCCTGAACGGTTAGGCTGCAAGAAATAATTTAAAGGATCAGTAAATTTAGTATGGATAGGGAAAATAATTTTAGTAGAATCCGCTATTGGGTCAGGTCTTGGTGGATCATAAAGGCTGAAGTCGATTTTTTGTTTGTCGAAAGCTGACTCAGGATTATCATAATAAAAATTGCGTTTTAAATTATGTTCAGCATTCCTGATATCAATGTCCCAATTGTCCTGCCATACTCCATAATAAACCAGACTGGTTCCTCTCCCATTTGCAGTTGGCCGACCAAGACTATCGGAATACCCCGTATACAAGCCATTATATAGTTCTCCTTGAAAACCTTTTTTTCCATCAGGTGTAAGCCCGATATCAAAATAACGTGGTCCAAAAATATAGGCACTTGCTATTTGTCCTCCGCCGATTATAAAAGGCTCCACTTGAATGACCCACATTGCTTCCTTATTTTCCGGAAGATTATGATTTCCAAAACCAAAAAGGTCAAAAAACACATCTCCGGAGCCCCATACATCGTTGCCAAGCTTTGTTCCAAAACGGCTTAACATCAAATCGTAATCATAATCTTCAATAACATTTGAAGCTGCTTCTACGGCATTTTCGAAATCATCCTGTTCAAGGTAGGTTTCTGCCAGGTAATGCCAAGCAGGTCCTTGGGTAATTCTTCCCGGAGCATCTTCTTCGCCCGGTTTAGGTAAATTATTGGCGGCATATTGAAAATCTTCAACCATCAAGTTATGAATGTCTGCTACCGGGTTTCTAATAAAATCCGCTTTAGCAGAATTGATAGGCTCTGTCAAAAGTGGAATATCTCCATAAGTGGAAACCAAGTATCTGTAGGCAAAGCCCCTAAAAAAGCGGGCTTCTGCGATGTACTTGTTTTTACCTGCTTCACCCTCTGCAAACACTTCAGGATCGGCGCTTTCCACCCTATCAATCAAAACATTTGCCCATTGGATAATTTCAAAACCTACATTCCATGTAGCAATCACATTTCGCCAAACAGGAGTCATGTCAGTATAGGAATTCAAATAAGAACCTCCAGGGCCGGGGGTTTCACCATTGTAACCAATATCTGAGCCATGTGTAGCCCAATTCATCACCCCAAATTCACCAAATGAATAATAGGCAACCCGAACACGGTCATGAATAGCAGTTATACCTTGCAAGGCACCTGCTTCAGTTAAGTATGCATTGTCCGGTGAAAGAAAATCCAGTGGTTTTTCGTCCAGAATATCATCATTACAAGACGGAAATATAAACAGCACAACCGCAGCCATCAGCAAAGATTTAACTGCAAGATTTTTTATATTTATTTTCATCATTTTTTTTATGTTTTTCAGGTTTTACTTAATAAAATAAGTTGAACGCTTATAGGCTAAGGTTCAAACCTAGAATGAAATTCCTCATCAGTGGGGTATCACTTACACCTGTTTCTGGATCCCAACCTTGCCAGTTGGTCCACACATAAGGATTTTTACTGGAGATATAAACCTGTGCAGACTGCAAATTTAATTTATCCAAAAAGCTTTTATTGAAAGTGTAACCAAGAGAAATATCCTGCAACCTTACAAAACTTCGGCTTTGATAAATTCCACTTTGTCGAAGGGGTACATTGTAAATCCCTGTTGTATTGGCAGTTGGATTTCCCGGGGTCCAATAGGGGTTTACCGCTGAATTGTTTCTTCTATCAGGAAAATAAAAGAGGGGATTTATGATGTCAGCATTATTAGCTTGGTAATAGTTTTTACCGCCTTGTATTGAGTTGATAAAAACAGAGAGGGTAAAATTATTGTAGGTAAAGCTATTGTTTAAACTAAACCTGTAGCTGGGAGATTCATAACCAATTACCTTCCTATCGTTGGTAGGGTCAATTTCCCCATCTCCATTCAGATCCACATACCGAAACTGGCCCGGATACCATCCATTCAGGATATTGCCGCTAAAAAACTCTTCTTCAGTCCAAACTCCTCCAGCCATTTCATAATCATAAATCGCACTGAGTGATTCACCAACAAACCATCCATTACCAATGTCATTGTCGTCCTCTCCTCCATACAATTTGGTGATCTCATCTCTATTGAGCGCAAAAGTGAAATTGGTTTCCCACCTAAGAGGTCCATCCATATTGATCGATCGTAAATCAAACTCAATTCCTTTATTTTTCAAACCTCCAATATTTGTCCAGATATTGGCATAGCCTGCAGCCCTGGGGAGTTGTCTCAAAACCAGAACATCTGTCGTTTTTGCGGTATACGCATTGACCGTACCTGTAATCCTGTTCTGCCAGAAACCAAAGTCAAGTCCAAGATTATAAGAAGTAGTGGTTTCCCATGCCAAGTCTACATTACCCAGGTTACTTGGATACAATCCAATGGCTGTAGATTGACCATAAACATAATAGCGCGTACCCATCCTGGACAAACTTGAATACCTTCCAATTCCCTGATTACCGTTCATACCATAAGATGTTCTCAACTTTAAGTAAACATCGGTATCATTAAGGAAAGGCTCATCGGTAAGCACCCATGCTAAAGACGCTGAAGGGAAAGTTGCCCATTTATTTCCTGCCCCAAATCCTGAAAAACCATCTCGTCGAACGGTACCTGTAAACATGTATTTGGATAAAAAACTATAATTGACACGAGCCATATAGGAAAGGCTATTTTCTTCGTAAGCTGAAGAACTTCCTGTGACAACTTCTGCCAAACCAATATTATTATAACCAAGGATTTCATTTTCAAAACCGGAAGCTGAGAGGGTTGAAGCATTTCCTGTTCTACCCTCCCTGCTAAATAGGAATGTTCCATTGACTTGATGATCTCCAAAAGTTCTAGAGTAATTGATAATATTATTAAGGTTCCAATCCCTCGATTCCGAAGGGTTTTTAATGGCTAATCCCCTGTTTGAAACTCCGGATGGGGTTGAACTCGAATGGAAGGTATTGTTGTTTCTATTGGAGTAAACGTGGGAATAATTGAATTCATAATTAAGTCCTTCTATCCAAGGAACCGAAACCTTTAGCCGACCAACAGCAAATAATTCATTGGTA
>NZ_CAXBOC010000294.1:0-7222 GCF_963976465.1 uncultured Cyclobacterium sp.
TAGGTATATTTGCTGGAAAATCATTCATGTGAAAGATCTCTACGGCATCTCCTGAAACCAGTTTTAATCCATCAAAACCCGAACCACCCCTGAACAAATGATAAATATCAGGCAACAAACGTGCATCCGGATCATTGGCTATTGCCGCCACCATTAGGATTTGCCCTAAATGGTGAAAAGGCTTGAAAGCCCCCCAAAATTCCAATTGAGGCATGACCCCGGTTTTCCTTCCTAAGTTTATTAATTCTTTGAATTTATTGCCAGCTGAAAAAAGATCTACCGGCGCTTCAGCACCAATTCCCGGAGCTGCTACCCTATGACAACCTATGGCTGCAAGTAAATTCATTTCCTCTTCCATCTGCTTAAATCCTTGCTTGCTTTTTTCTTCATCATTAGCCATCCAAGGAGCGAAACCTATGGCATTCTCAACTTTTAATCCACTATCCTTAATTTGGGAAGCCAAAACAGAAGTACTATTTCCCTCAGCAAGGTATTTTTGTAAATCCTGGATCCAGATTTCGATCCCATCATAGCCTGCTTCAGCAGCGATTTCTATGTACTTGGCTAAACCCGGGTTTTGACCTCTTATGGTACTTGTATTTAAACAATAAGTAAACTTGCCTTTCTTTTTTGGTGCAGCAAATGATTTCATTGGCTGAATTGCAGCCAATGAGCTTAGTCCCATCGTTTTGAGTACATTTCTTCTATTCATCTCCATTTATTTACTTCTTAATTGTTGGCCAATTTAATACAATTCTGAATTTGGTTAATCCCCGTATTAGCCCCATAAAACTACAAAAATTAATGGCAAAAAGAAGCGGAGGAAGAGATCAATAGGTTTCAAGGTTTAAGACTTAATAGGACAATTAAATTGCATTACCTTCAGCTAGTGTTCCCTAACGAGGAAGAACAGTCTCCCAGAAGAACCAACTAACGCACCTTATTTTCAAATCGCTTAATATTATTTATAACTTTACCCTTTCTAAGAATCTACATTTTTTATAAAAACCAATCCTAATAAATCTGAAACGCTGATTTCCCTCCCAAAGCTTATGCATTCTTTCAAAACTACTAACGTTTATGTGGAATTTTTATAGAAAGGTATCTGGTCAAAGTTCGCTCCCTAACGAAAGGAAAACTGTTACTGCTTTGAAGATACTTTTTTATGCCATTCTGATTGGCACCTTGTTGGATTTTTGGAAGTACGGCCCATATATCACACCTGATACCATTGGGTATTTAAAAATGATTGAAGGCAATTATGAAGAACTTGGTGTCTTGTCTCCCTTTTATTCCTTTGTGCTTTCTTTACCCCCATTTTCTTTTCTTTCTATTTTTGATAGGGCAAGTATTTCGGCAATAGCGATGTTTTTTCTCGCTATGTTGTTTAATTTCAAATTCTACCAACAAACCCAAATTAAAAACAAAAGTATTTTTTACGCATTGGGTTGCAGCCTACTTTCATGGTGGTCCTTCCGCATTTTAGGAAGCGCACATGCAGATAGCCATTTTTATATTTTGTTTCTGCTTTGGATATATTTATTTATCCGGAATAACGCCGATGACAAAAGGAGTATAATTCTAATTAGCCTACTTTCAGCAGTGATGGTATGGTGCAAGCTTAATAGCTTATTTTTGATTCCACTTTTAGGTGCCTGGTTAATCCTTAGTAAAGAAAAACAATGGCTAATTGTAATAGCTGCCCTCTTAAGTTCATGGGCAGTATATCAACTGGTTCTACCTGAAAATATTCTCCAAATCCATCTGTCTAATCAGGTAGTTTTAGAAATGTTTATAACAAATCCCTTTAAGCTTTTCTATGAAAATTTGGCTACTTTGGCGCAGGTAAGCCTTGGATTAATCTTTTCTGACTTTATTACCCAATACATTCCAATGCCTGTAGCCTTTGCCTTAGGCTGCTTGGGTTTCATTTGGTTAAGCTATTATATTGTAAGATTCCGGCATAACTACAGTAAGCCTATTTACAAACTAATCTTGATCAGTCTGGTATATAGCGTTTTTTTTCTTGGCTTTCAACAGTGGATCGGCTACAAAGAAATTAATTTCAGAACATTATTCCCGCACCTGCTAGTGTTGTCAATGGCACTTTGGCTATTTCTGATACAAACGAGAAAAGTAGTGGCCTTGATAACAATTGCCATTCTTATCACAGGCCATACTTTATTGGGCCATTATTTGATTTGGCAAAGAGATGATGTTTCATCTTTATTTGCAGCAAAAAACTTTCATTACAGCAAAAAAAAGCAAACCATTGACAAGCTACTGATTGGAAATCGCCAACAGATTTATACTGATGCTCCTGAAAAAATTATGCTTTCTTTTTTAAACAATGATGTTCTTCAAATTGCTCCAAAAACCCGGTTTATAGAGGGGAAAAACTACCAACTTAGCAAGAAGGAATCCATTTTGGAACGCAAGAAAAGTGTAGAAGCACTTTTAAATGGGGCAGCAATTATCATCCTTTTTAACAAAATGGAAATCAATGATTTAAGTAACAATCCGACTATTGGGGTACACAAGGAAAATGGATTGATAATTTATTATTTGGCTTCATCAACGCAATAAATACATTTTTCCATACCCTTTTTTGAAGGCCTTGTCTCCTGAAGTATTTCTATGTTCCATAAACTGTCCATTTTTTCTTACCAAAACCCTGTAAATATAAACACCATTGGCCAATTGGTCGCCAAATTCATCTTTTCCATCCCAGGCATATTCTGTAATATTATTCCCAATAGATACAGGACCCAATTCATCCTGGAAAATTTCCTTGACCACTTTCCCGGTTATGGTCATGATTTGGATTTTTATTTCATCAGGAATCTCCGCACCTGTAACGGTAAACACAAACCTTACATTACTACTAAAAGGGTTGGGATAGGGGTAAAAATTAGTAATCTGACTCTCATTGATCACCTCAAAACTAACTTCATAAGGAACGGTTCCGGCCATATTTCCTGCCGCATCACTTGCATTTATTTTCAAGGTATAAATCCCATCATCTAATGGTCCGGGCTGAAATTCTATGGTGAAATCCGCGTTTTCGGTAGCCGGAAACCACTTTACCCTCTCATTACTGAAGCTAATTTTTTCAAAATCACAAGTCTCACATGGTGCCCTTAACATCAACTCCATCCCTGTGGTATCTTGCTTGAGCGCAATCTCATTTTCATCCTTCACCTTTGCAGAAATAATGACCGTTGGAGAAACAATGTCACCATTCATTATGTATTTACCATCAAAATTGACATCCAAAACCGGGTTTAGATCATCGCTATTTACTTTAAAGAACTCAGGCAAATCCATCACATTATTTCTATAAACTTGTTCCGTTAAAATCCTTGGATTTACAAACACATTCAAGGAATTATTCCCTCCATTGCCTTTGGAGTCAAATTCAATGATGAAAGTTGTAGACTCTCCGCCTTTTACAGCCGGTATTTTTATAGAATATTCTGTAACTTTCCGTTGGTCAACATTCAGGAAGGAATAGTCTACTTGAATAGAATCAAGGAAATCATGTTTTGAAATATTGATGAATTCAAACGTCAATTGATCTTCTTCTCCTTCATCTAAGATCACTTCGCTTCTTTGATCATTCAAAATCAGCACACCCTCAGGCACACCGGTATAGTCAACCTGCCACTTGGCCAATTGTGGTAACTCTTGATCAGGCAAATCTTCCAAAGAATAACGCAATCTAAGGTAAGGATAGCTATTGGCATCAAAAGCGGTAAGGTCCATTGTTTCCAAGGTCACATCTTGCAACAAGGAAACCTCACCTCCGTCAGGAGTCACTCCCAGCACGTCCATTGAACTATTTTCCGGCTGAAACAAATCTTTTCCTCTCACTTCATTGAAAAAGCTAATCCAATCTGATGCAGGCCCCACCTTTGGGGACAGTATGCTACCTGTAGGAAAATAACCTTGAATATCTGTTTCGAAAGAAATAACCTGAGAATCTCTTTCAATTTCATCAGCTGTGGTTGGCACCACCTCAATGGCTTCCCCCGGACGCATGCCTTTTTTTCCAAAAAGTATATAAGGATCACCGGTTACTAAGTTTCTTAATGTGGCCTCATTTGCTCCTAATTCCTTTAATTTGATATATGCTTCATCAGGCCAATCAGAAAATGTCACCCTCCCAACTGAGAAAATAATAACATAATCATCTTCTTTCATTCCATCTACAAAGTCCAATAGCATGGTATTGCCTTCACCTGTTATCCTGGCATTGGAGATGCTCTGTATAACCTGAGGTACTCTACCGCAGGACCTAGAGTCCAATACATCTATGGTTACCAATGGAACCGGCAGGTAAGGTTCTAAAGTCTGGTGATCAAAAGCCATCAATCCAAGTGTCCCATTTGGGCAGAAACGGTTAAAGGTATCTAAAATATAGGCCACACCATTTAGCATAATCTGGGTGTTCTCCACACCATAATCTTCATTTTCTGAACCAAAAGTAAAAACATCAATATTTAGGGCTGTTTCTTGAAACTGCCACTGTTGATCCGAAGCTGAAATACTGATATTGGATAATTGATTGTCTAAAAACTGAGGCAATTTTCTTTGTGTCCAGCCTTCCGGTCCATTTTCTATATAAGAAAAACTACTCCCTTTCCAACTTACATCTTCCCCTTCTCTAGGGGAAGAAAATTTAGTCCTCCAATAAAATGTCAATGAATCAGCTTGAGGAATATCTTCAAATAAATTCACTTTCCATCTGGCCAAATTACTGGTAGTGATCCGTACTTCTTTCCTTCTTGGGCTTGAGAAATCTGAAGCGGTATCCAGCTGAATGGTTAGGTTTCTTTGCGCTGTTGTTAATCCCGGGATTTGAGCAATTAACGTTACTTCTTTTTCTTTAACAATTCCAAAATCTAAAGGAAACAAATTCAGTGTTCCGCTTAAAGGAACAAAGAATGAAACCGACACTGTATTATTGGCATAAGTCATTTCGTCAATCTCTTTGCCTTTATTTACAGTGATGGTAAACAAGTTATCACCAAAAGAATTGATGCCTGAGTTTGGGATAGAGAGCACCAAAGTATCTAACCTAAATACAGGAGGAATTGTACTTGTGGGCAGGGTAATAAGGGTTCCATCTGGAAGTTGCCGACTGACATCTACCTCCACCTCTTCTAGATCTACAATCCCCAAATTCCTAATTGGCAGAGTTAATTCTAAAGTATCGGAAAGTGAATTCAAAACTTGATCATTTACTCCTCCTAATTCAATATCATCTGCATAAATCACATAATCTGCTTTATTGGCAGGGAAAATCCTAACTGCCGGATCTCCCAACATGATAATTTGGTTGGCATGAGATTGATTTACTTCAGAATCCCCATATTTGGAAAAAAACAATTTTTCCGCCTGAAGTTTTACCCTTCCAAGATTTTGGTAAATCATGCTGGAGTCTGAAAAAGCTGTGGTATAAAAGGATTCACTAAATCTCCTTAAATACACATCAATCCCCACATCTGCATGTGCCAGGAAATTTGAAGCCCCTCGCTCCGGAGTGATGATCCAGTCTTCACCAAAAGTATAAGCATCTCCAAAAGCATTTCCTGCATCACAGCCATTTAATAATAAGACAGGATATTTTCCTTTGTTCCTGTATCCCATCTCATTGACACTGGCAAAACCAATATCTATATCGGTAGTGGAAGGTGCGGCATGACCAAAGAAAGTTACCAAACTCAAACCTGCATTTACCTGATCTGAAATATTAATTAACTCGGTTGTTTCATTGGATCTTTTTCTTACCGTCTCCACATTCCCACCAAGATAAACATCCTCAGCGATTACCTTAAACCCATTGAGGAAATTATAAAACCTCTCCAATTCAAAGGCAGATCTTCCTCCACTTAAGTGCATCAAATTTTTCTGCCAAGTCTCTGAAACACCTAAGGCCTCTTTTTCCTTTATTTTATCCAAATAGGCCGCCACATCATTGGGGGTTCTGGCAGGAATCCGGCCAACACTAACATTTCGTTCCAATGGTTTTGATGGATCTAAACCAATCACAAATCGATTATCAGAATAAGGATACCCAAAGGTGGGAACCAATTCTTGAAAACTAAAAACCGCAGGGTTATCTCTATAAAAATAAGTAATCCCTGAAGACCTTTTCGTATTGAAAATACCGTAAGCTCTACCTACCAAAAGAATATTTTCAGGTACAAACTGGTCCTGATAAAGAGCTAAAAACCTTCGGATCCCCAAAGGTGATTGTTCCCCGTAAGAAAATTGATTGTACAAATCCTGTACATTCACTGTTAGGGTATCATAGCCTCCTCCCACAGGTGTGGCCCTATAAGCAGCATATGCCCCTACCGGGTCACCGTAATTGTCTGCCGGCTCCCTGAGCAATTTATGAGAGATAATAATAAAATTAGCCTGTTGATTGAGTAAATCCCTAAACCTAACCTTTTCTAATACATTTAATTCAAGTATATTTCTTTGATTTTGAACCAGTACTTGCCCTGCAGTTGCTCCTGTAGGAAGGTAAAGGTCAGCACCTGTTTTTTTCACCTCAAGTCTTACCGGGTTAGAAATATCCGCGATGTTATACGCAGTATATTCCTCATTTACATTATTGATTACCAATGTCTTTCCACCTTCACTAAAAGTAAATATCTCCTCTTCAAAATCTCCTGAAACACCAGTACTGCTGTAATTTAATTGCGCATAATTTATGGAAATATTGTCTAGGTTATTGTCAACCCCCAAGGATGTCACTCTAATATAACATTCTCCTCCGGCTGAAAAATCAGACAATTCAAGTTGTTCTACCAGCAAATAGTTCTCAAATTCTTCAAAGGTATACTGCCCCAGTTCTCTTAAGTTATTGACAGTAGGGCCTATCTCAACTGTCATTTTATGGGAGGTTTCGGATCTCCCGCCTATGCTA
Source organism: uncultured Cyclobacterium sp. (assembly GCF_963976465.1). NCBI lineage: Bacteria > Pseudomonadati > Bacteroidota > Cytophagia > Cytophagales > Cyclobacteriaceae > Cyclobacterium > uncultured Cyclobacterium sp. The sequence goes on from NZ_CAXBOC010000294.1 coordinate 6,941, forward strand.
AGCTTCAGCTGCGGACTAGCTTTGCCTTCCACTACCTGCCCCAAGCCTTCAAAAGTTAATGTTCTACTTCTTCCCCTAGAAATTGTGGCAGAAGTCCAGCCTTGGCCTTGGTCATATATGGATAAATGTACTCCGGGGAAATATTCTCTTCCCAAAGCATATTGCTCAGCAAAATGCTGTATAGACTCCAACTCATATATCTCGACTTGTTCTAAGCCTTCTCCTGCAGCAGGAGTTGGAATTCTTTTACCCAAATTACCCTGGTCTATTGTAAGAAAGAAT
>NZ_CAXBOC010000295.1:0-7207 GCF_963976465.1 uncultured Cyclobacterium sp.
TTCTGAATATTTTGAATTCGTGGATCGCAGAACTCCTTTACTTGGTGGCATTCTGTACAGATCAGGTGATCATGCTGCTTGTACCCATAGGATTTTTCGTATTGAGCCAAGTTTTTTCCAAACTGATGCTTGGTAACAAGGTCACATTCTACCAGTAAATCTAAAGTATTGTAAACCGTAGCACGACTTACGCGGTAGTTTTTATTCTTCATACTTATATACAAGCCTTCCACATCAAAGTGCCCTCCTCGGCTATATATCTCTTCTAAGATCGCATACCTTTCCGGTGTTTTTCTCAGCTTTTTGTTTTCCAAATAGGCGGTGAATATTTTCTTTACCTTTTCGTAAAGATTTTCTACTGAAGCCATACTTTCATTTTTTTTACAAATATACTGTTCTTATTTAAAAACGGACGGTTTAACTTTCCTAATCAAACCTGGACACCTTAAGAACACCTGAAACCTTGGATAAATTATCAATTAGCTTATCTAGATGGTTGGTACTGTCAACGTATAGCTTTATGCTGCCTTCAAAGATCCCTCGATCAGAATCAACGGTAATGGAGCGCATATTTACTTTCAATTCGTTGGAAATCACCTTAGTGAGATCACTGATAAGCCCCACCCTATCGGTACCTATAATTTTTAACCCGGCCAAAAACGCAATTTGCTGCTGACTGGTCCATCTTGCTTTGATTACCCTATTGCCATGATTGGACATTAATTCCAAGGCATTGGGGCATGCCGTTCTATGAATTTTTATCCCTTCATTCACAGTAACAAAACCAAAAACGGCATCTCCGGGAATAGGGTTACAGCATTTTGCCAAAACATAATCTACCACATCCATGTCCTCACCTATTAAAAGCTGATCATGCTCCGGCCCTTTTAGGTTTTTTATCTCCTTAGTAAAAGATTTTTCATCAGTAAAGCTCAACTGGGGCCCCTTTTTAGATTTTTTTTGTTGCTTGAAATCTTTGAAACTTTTAATAGCCGTAGCATCAATGATCCCCTTACCCACTTTGTAATAAAACTCTGTAGTGGTCTTTGTTTCAAAAAATGCCCGCAACTGTTCCACTGTCTCTGAGGTAAAGTCGAGCTTCATTTGCTTTAGCTTTCGCTGGACAATTTCTTTTCCATCCAGCATATAGCCCTTTTTCTCCTCCTTTAGGGCATCTTTAATTTTGGCCTTGGCTCTCGAAGTTACAACAGATTTAAGCCAATCTTCACTAGGCTTTTGTTTGTTTGAGGTTAGGATTTCAACCTGATCTCCATTTTTCAACTTGTGACCTAAGGAAACAAGCTTTTGATTGACTTTGGCACCGATACACTTGGCTCCAACCTCAGTATGTATTTCGAAGGCAAAATCCAAAGCAGTAGCATCAAAAGGCAGTACTTTAAGGTCTCCTTTTGGGGTGAACACAAATACTTCATCATGAAAAAGATTCCCCCTAAAATCATCCATAAATTCTATGGCCGAACCGTCATTGTTTTCCAACAAGGTTCTTACTTGTGTAATCCATTCATCCAAACTCCCGGCAGCTTTCTCAGGGGCATTTTCTTTTTCTTTGTACTTCCAGTGGGCCGCATAACCTCTTTCGGCAATGTCATCCATCCTTTGGGTACGAATTTGAACTTCCACCCACTGTCCTGTTTGGCTCATGGCTGTAGTGTGTAATGACTCATATCCATTGGCCCTGGGAGTACTTATCCAATCCCGCAACCTATTGGGGTTTGGCCGATAAAAGTCAGTTACAATTGAATAAACCTGCCAGCAAGCCGCCTTTTCATTTTCGTAGTCAGTATCTATAATGATCCTTATGGCAAAAAGATCGAAGACCTCTTCAAAAGGAATGTTCTGTTTTTTCATTTTATTATAAATGGAATAAACAGATTTTGGCCTTCCCTTGATAACAAATTTAAAGCCTTGTTCCTTTAGCTCTTTCTCAATTGGGGCAATAAAGGTTTTGATAAATTTATTCCTAGAAACCCTGGTATCACTTATTTTTTTTGAGATAAAATCGTAGTCTTCTTTGTCCATAAACTTAAGGTACAAATCCTCTAGTTCGGACTTTATAGAGTACAGCCCTAAGCGATGCGCTAATGGAGCGTAAAGATATTTTGTCTCCGAGCCGATTTTAAGCTGTTTGTGCCTTGGCATGGAATCCAAGGTCCTCATATTGTTTAGCCGGTCAGCTAATTTTATAAGAATTACCCGCACATCATCAGATAAAGTAAGCAGCATCTTCCTGAAGTTCTCTGCTTGCTGGGAGGAACCATAATCAAATACTCCTGCTATTTTGGTAAGTCCATCTATGATCTGGGCCACCTTAACACCGAATTCTCTTTCAATATCTTCCAATTCCATATCCGTATCTTCCACCACATCATGTAGCAGGGCGGCAATGATACTGGTTGTCCCAAGACCTATCTCTTCAACACAAATAAGGGCAACCTCTAGAGGGTGATAAATATAGGGTTCTCCAGATTTGCGGCGCATTTCTTTATGAGCTTCGCTGGCTACATTGAAAGCTTTCTTGATTAATTTGGCATCACCGGGCTTAAGCAATGGTTTTGCCAATCTCAAAAGTTTCCGGTAACGTTTGAGAATCTGTTTGCGCTCTTCTTCTATATCAACTTTGATCATACGATACAAGTTATAAAATTATTCTAGACTAAGGAATCAAAATCTTAAGTAAAATTTTAATTTTTTTTTACCCAAAGTATTGAATCTTTAAAATTGATTATTACCTTTGCATCCACATTAAAAAACAAGCCAACAAAAACTATTGTTGGCAAAAGATAGGCTGGGACTATGGGATTTATTTCCCCGGTTATTACAAAAGGTAATAGAAGTAGACAAGCTGAAATTATTTATTTGCGGATGTGGCGAAATTGGTAGACGCACTAGACTTAGGATCTAGCGCCGCGAGGCATGGGGGTTCGAGTCCCTCCATCCGCACACCCTTTAAATCCCTCGATCTTGATAGCTACCTTTTAGGTAAGTCAGGATGGAGGGTTTTTGTTATTGGTAAACATTAAATTCAGATCCCTTGGAAATTACAATAGACAAGCATGCTGCCAATGAAGCCTCAGTGAAAATAAAACTTGGGGAAGCAGATTATCAACAAACAGTTGATGCCAAAATAAAAGATTACGCAAAAAAGGCGAACATCAAAGGGTTCAGGCCCGGAAAGGCACCATTTACGATGGTAAAAAACCTTTATGGCACATCAGTTTTAGTGGAAGAAATCAATTCCATTTTGTCAAAATCCCTAAATGATTTTTTAAAGGAGCAGGATTTTGAAGTTCTTGGAGACCCTTTACCTTCTGAAGAAGACGGTAAAAATATAGACTGGAAGAAACAAAAAGATTTTGAGTTCGAATATAAAATTGGTTTTGTAGAAAATCTTGAATTAAACCTTGAGCAGGATTTGGACGCTAAGGTTTATGAGATCACACTTTCAGACAAGGAAGTAAATGAAGCCATCGAAAATATCAAAAAACAATACGGTAAGATGACCAACCCTGAGGTAAGTGAAGAAAATGATTTTCTTTACGGAGACCTTAAGGCAGACGATGGATCTTATGAAGAAACCCTTTCCTTGCCATTGAGTAGTTTGGATGGCAGGTCTGTTAAAAAGTTTTTGGGAGTTAAAAAAGAAGACAGCATTTCCTTTGATCCTTCTAAAGCAATCAAAGGTGATATAGCTGAAGCCCTAAACATCAGCAAGGAAGCTGCTGAAAACCTTAAGGGAGATTTCACTTTCACTGTTCAAAACATAAACAGAACGGAGGAAGCGACTTTGGATCAGGAGTTGTTTGACAAAGTTTTCGGTCCTGACCAGGTTTCATCAGAAGAAGAATTTTTAGAAAAGGTTAAAACAATTCTTACTGAAAATTACCAAAAAGAGATTAAGGTATTCAATGAGGAGCAGATCAAAGATGCTTTGATTTCCAATCACAAGCTTGATCTTCCTGAAACATTCTTAAAAGAGTGGTTAATCAAAGCCAACGATGGCAAAGTCACTGAAGAAGATGTTGCCAAGGAATTCCCAGCCTATACCAAACAATTGACTTGGTCTTTGATTTCGAATAAAATTTCAAAGGACAATGACATCAAAGCAGAACATGAAGATGTCATTGAAAAAACCAAAGAAATGATACGAGAGCAGTTGGCCTCATCCGGCATGGGTGCTCAACTAGAAGACAATATGGACATGTTTTTACAAAACTACCTTCAAGGCAACGAAGGTAAGAATTACATGCAAATGATGACTTCGGTGCAAAATGAAAAAGTCCTTGATTTTGTCAAGGAGAAAGTCAAATTGAAAGAAGAGAAAATTGGCGTAGAAAAGTTTAAAGAACTTCTCGAAAACTAATTCCTGAAATTTTTTGTTCATAAAAAGTCCTTATCTAAGGGCTTTTTTTATTTTTGTAATATTAATCTTAGAGAAAAGTAAAAATGAATAGAGAGGAATTCAGAAAATTCGCAGTCAAAGGCCAAGGAATCAGTGGCAATACTTTTGACCAATATATCCACTCTGTGGAAAACATGACCCGTGCAGTCATTGAAGAAAGGCCAACCAATTTCAGAGAAATAGATGTTTTTTCCAGACTAATAATGGATAGGATTATATTTCTTGGAACAGGTGTAGACGACAATATAGCCAATATAATTACCGCTCAATTGTTGTTTTTAGAGTCTGTGGATGCAAAGAAAGACATCCTACTGTATGTTAATAGCCCGGGAGGATCTGTATATGCAGGTTTAGGGATTTATGACACCATGCAATACATCAGTCCGGAAGTGGGTACCATATGTACCGGATTAGCCGCTTCAATGGGGGCCGTATTACTTGCAGGCGGTGCCGCCGGCAAACGAGCAGCATTACCTCATGCAAGAGTAATGATCCACCAGCCTTCAGGAGGGATGCAAGGTCAGTCCAAAGATATGGAGATCTCTGTAAGGCAAATTTTAGAATTGAGGCAGGAGCTTTATGAGATCCTAGCCCTTCACAGTGGAAAAAGCATCGAGCAAATTGAAATTGACTCAGACAGGGATTACTGGATGAGAGCATCAGCGGCCAAAGAATACGGCTTAATTGATGAAGTTTTGACGAAAAAAGTAAAATAACAACTGAATGGCGCAAGTAACATGTTCATTTTGTGGGAGGAATAAGAAAGATGTGGACCTAATGGTTTCAGGCATTTCTGCGCATATCTGTAATTTCTGTATAGAACAAGCCTTCCAGATTTTAGGGGAAGAGGACAAGACGAAAAAGGATGCCAAACAACCTAAGTTCAAACTAAAGAAACCAAAAGAACTTACTGCCTATCTGGATCAATACGTCATTGGGCAACAAGAGGCTAAAAAAGTCTTGACTGTGGCGGTTTACAATCATTATAAAAGATTGGGCCAAAAGCAAGAAGCCGATGATGTAAAAATTGAAAAATCCAATATCATTATGGTAGGTGATACAGGTACAGGTAAAACCTACTTGGCCAAAACCCTTGCCAAAACTCTCGAAGTTCCTTTTTGCATCGCAGATGCTACAGTTTTGACGGAAGCAGGCTATGTGGGTGAAGATGTTGAAAGCATTCTAACTCGTTTGCTCCAAGCAGCTGATTACAATGTGGAGGCTGCAGAGCGAGGGATTGTTTATATAGATGAGCTTGATAAAATTGCCAGAAAATCAGATAATCCATCCATTACCAGGGATGTAAGCGGCGAAGGCGTTCAGCAAGCAATGCTTAAATTACTGGAAGGAACAACGGTAAATGTTCCACCTCAAGGAGGAAGAAAACATCCTGACCAAAAGATGATCTCTGTAAACACTGAAAACATTCTGTTTATTTGTGGTGGAGCTTTTGATGGTATTGGTAGACATATTGCCGGGCGCTTGAATACCCAACCTTTGGGATTCAGTAAAAAGACCAATGCTGATGTGATCGACAGAACCAACCTGTTGCAGTATGTAACGGCCCAAGACCTGAAAGCATTTGGACTAATACCTGAATTGATTGGTAGGCTTCCGGTGCTGACTCACTTGGATCCATTGGACAAAGATTCGCTAAAATTGATTCTTACAGAACCAAAAAATGCCTTAACCAAACAATACGTTAAGCTATTGGCGATGGAGAATGTGAACTTAATATTCGAAGAGTCGGGCATTGATTTTATTGTGGAAAAGGCAGTAGAGTTCAACCTGGGTGCCAGAGGACTAAGGTCAATCTGCGAGGCAATTATCACGGATGCCATGTACGAACTCCCTTCTGAGGAAGGCGAGCACAATTTGGTAATCAATGAAGAGTACGCCCGTACACAATTTGAAAAATCTAAGTTCAAAAAGCTTCAGGTAGCTTAAGCTGATATACTTTCATAAATAAGCCTTGCAGTTTCCTGCGAGGCTTTTTTATTGCCCAATAGTTTTTTCAACTCTGAATAGCCCTCTAGGACCTTTTCTCTTTTAGGCCCATCTTGTAAGATGCCTCGAAGTTCCGCATTAACAGAGGCCGGCTCATAGGCATCTTGAATCAATTCTTTGACCACCTCTCTGTCCACTATCAAGTTTACCAAAGAAGCAAATGCTACTTTTATTAGCCGCATTCCGATAGTGTAAGAAATACGACTTGTCTTATACACAACCACCTGAGGTACATTAAAAAGTGCCGTTTCTAGCGTAGCCGTACCGGAAGTAACCACTGCGGCTCTAGCATTCTGCAGGATATCATATGTTTTTTCGTAAACCACCTGGATACCCGCCTCTTTAGCCAGCTCATAGCTTTCTGAAGGTAAGTTTCGCACTCCGGCAATTACCCAATCCACATTCTGAAAATTGTTTTTTAAGGCAATCATGGTAGTCAACATCTTGTCTACCTCTTGCTTTCTACTCCCGGGAAGGAGAGCAATCAATGGTTTGTCTCCCAAATTATGCCGACTTAAAAAACCCTGATCAGGCTTAAATTTATTGATTTCATCTAAAAGAGGGTTGCCGACATAATCCACCTCCCAATCAAATTTTCTAAAAAATTCTGGCTCAAAAGGTAAAATAGTATACAGCTTGTCTACATTTTTCTTGATTCCATAAGCCCTCTTTTGATTCCATGCCCAAACCTTTGGAGAGATATAATAGTGTACCTTAATATTGTTTTTAGTGGCAAAGGTTGCCATTTTCATATTAAATCCGGCGAAATCGACCAAAATC
>NZ_CAXBOC010000296.1:0-7205 GCF_963976465.1 uncultured Cyclobacterium sp.
CTCAGAATTTAGAAAATACAATCACCCCCATGCTTTATTTTACAGTCATGGAAGTGGTACCCGTATTTATGATGTGGATGGAAATGAATACAGAGATTTCACATTAAGTCAAGGCCCTTTGATCTTAGGCCATTCCCATCCTGAAGTTCTGAAAGCCGTTCATGATTATTCCTCCAAAGGGCAATTGTTTGCAGGACAGCATATCATGGAGCTTGAGTTGGCAGAGAAGCTTCAGGAGCTTATCCCTTCTGCAGAGATGATGCGTTTTTGTTTGGATGGATCTGAAGCAGTTCAAACTGCATTTCGAGTAGCAAGATCGAAAACAGGTAAAAGTAAATTTTTAAGGTTTGAAGGGCATTACCATGGTTGGTTAGACAACGTATGTTTTGGCATTTCCACCCCGTCTCCTGAAGCTTTGGGACCAAGAAAAGCCCCCACCCCAAGCCCTTGGAGCCAAGGTTTGCCACCGGACGCTATCAATGAATTTCATTTACTCCCTTGGAATGACTTGGATTTAGTTAAGGCTAAATTGGAGGAGAGCCACCATGAAATTGCTGCGATTATTACGGAGCCTATCATGTGTAACAATGGCTGCATTGTACCCAAAGAAGGATTTCTACAGGGTTTGAGGGATTTGTGTGATGAATATAACATCGCCCTAATTTTCGATGAGGTAATTACAGGCTTTAGGATAGGGCTAAAAGGAGCCCAGACCTATTTCGGCATTACTCCGGACATGTCCATTTTTGCTAAAGCCATCGGTAGTGGTTATCCAATCAGCGCCATCGTTGGTAAAAAAGAATGGATGGAGGAAATCTCCTCTGCAAGGGTGATTCATGCCGGCACCATGAACACGGCCAATCCGACTGTAGCCGCAGCCATGGCGACGGTTTCTGTTCTCGAAAGGGAAGATCCTTATGCCAAAATGTTCGAATTAGGGGATCAGTTGCGAGACGGATTGAAAGAACTTGCCAAAAAAACAGGACACAATATGATTGTTTCCGGAATTGGCCCAATCATTCATACAGGATTCTCTGATGGAGAAGTTCTCAGTGAATTTAGAGATGTTTTGAAGTTAAACAAAGCCAAATTGGGGCAATTCATTTCAGGTTTGCATGACGACGGTGTGCGTGTCATAGGAAGGGGACTTTGGTACCTTTCGGCTGTACATACCGAAGAAGACATTCAATATGCTTTAAAAAGTGTTGAGAGAGTACTATTAAAAATGAATGAAAAATAAAATGACCCCTTCCGAAATTAACATCTTCTTGGTGGGTGAAGGAAAAAACCTATCCGGAATTGCCATATGTTTGGGCAATTCCGGACATAAGGTTTCTCTTTCCGAATATCCATTGTCTAACAGCCTCTTGTCAAAGACTATGGAAGCACAAAACAATATTAGCATAGACCCAAACTATAGCTCCTTACCAAATGCTGACCTGGTAATCATTCATTGCCCGGAAAACAAAACGTTAAAAAGAGCGCTTTTAGGGGAAATATCCGGTCTAGTCTCAAAAAACGCGCTAGTAGGTATCAATGCTGAAAGCTATACTTTAACAGATTTACAAGAAGGTTTCCCAAACCCTGAGCGACTAATAGGCCTCAACTGGGTGTATCCTGCACACCAAACTTTATTTCTAGAAATCATTACCAACGAAAAGACAAAGGCTGAGCCTGTAAGAGAAATAATGAAATTGGCGAAGACCTATTGGGACAAAGATCCTTATTTGCTAAGCAAAGGAAAGGGAATTAGAAGCAGACTGCTGACAGCAATGGCCAGAGAATCTTTTCACTTGATAGACAAAGGTTATGCTGAACCAATAGATATCGACAGGGCTTGTCGCAATGATCCCGGCTATTATCTGCCTTTTTCGGGCAACTTCAGGTACATGGATTTAATGGGAACATATATTTATGGTTTGGTGATGAAAGACCTTAACCCGGAACTTTCAAATGATAAAACAAGCTCAAAATTAATAGATGACAAGTTAAAGGCAGGCAAATTAGGCATGGACAAGGGTGAGGGGTTTTATTCCTATTCCGAAAGTGAAATGCTAAATAGGGAAGAGGATTTTTTAATTTTTAGTAAGAAAATTAAAGCTCTTATGGATAAATATCCATTTAAAAACCCTAATGAAGGGTCATAAATTAAGCTCATCAACCTCAAAATTCCATGACCGAACAACTAAACAAGGATAAATTTGATAAAGAAGGTTACCTATACTGTCCAAGCTTTCTAAGCAATGCAGAAATTGATGCCATAAATTCAAAAATTAATGAAATTGTAGCCACAGGCTTAACCAAGATCCCTGCAAAGCATTACAAATTTGAAGATCCTGAAAATAAAAAAGGATTGAAAATGATACAGGACCTTCAAGTCTATGACTCATTTTTTGAACATATGCTATTGGAAAGTAAATTCTCGGCCATGGCTGAACAAATTCTTGCTGAGCCGGTGCTGGGGAAAACAGTGGAATACTTCAACAAACCTGCAAAAATAGGTAAGGCTACACCTCCACATCAAGACGGATATTATTTTATGTTAAACCCCATGTCTGCGGTAACTTTCTGGCTCTCATTGGAAAAAGTAAATGAAGAAAATGGCTGGGTAAGCTATGTTAAAGGCTCTCATTTAAATGGCCTAAGAGCGCATAGCAAATCCGAAACCTTGGGGTTTTCTCAGCAAATTCAGGACTTTGGAACTCCTTCAGATTTAGAAAATGAAGTTTTCATGCCAACTAAACCGGGAGACCTTTTGCTTCACCACGCCCTTACCATCCATAGAGCTGCTCCAAATCGTAGCAATTATAATAGTAGAAAAGCCTTAGGCTTGATCTATTTTGGCGCTTCTGCCAAAGAAGACCTCGATGCAAAAAAAGCTTATTTAGCCTCATTAAATAAATAATCAATGAATTTCCCCTTCAAAAACTTCTCCTTACTTGGTTTGATATGCTTCATTTCTATTGCTTTCACCTCCTGTGGTGAAAAGAGCAATCGTCTAATGGCTGAAGACAAAACTTTGGCTTATGAGGTACTTGACAAGGTGATGCATGAGGAAGAACAATGGGTGAAAGTTCATGCTGCCGAATACAAATTACAAGTAGGCGATCCCGAGGGAGTATATGAAATATTTTTAGAGCAGCTTGATAAATTTGGGGAACTTCCACCATATAGGATAGGCATTTGGAGGGTGCTCGCTAAATCTGCCCCCACGAAGCAGGAAAGACAACAGTATATTGACAATATCTTGGCGGTTTATAATGATCCCCAAGCTACAGACAGAATTCATGCAGCTGAAACCTTAGCTAAACTCGGCGTTCCCGTTAGTACATTAGCGAAAGCTACTACTGAGGAAATTCTCAAGGGAGAAAAAGGAAGTTTATGGGTATATACCCTTTGGGCAAGCTTGCAGGGAGAAGAAAATGACAACAACCCATTGTTTGAAGCCTTAATATCAGGCATTCCGGAAGAAATACCTAGACTACAGGCTGCTTATGCCTTGAAAATGGAAGGGGAAATCCCTGAAGAAAGCTGGAAAAAACTGGCATCATTAGCCCTTGATGAACCTGACAATTCTATCGCAAAGGTTCATTTATTGACAGCGGCATATTATTGGGCAGGTACAGAAAATCAAAATTCAGCGGCTTATAAAGAAATTGAAACGCAAATTTTGGCATTGCAGCACAGTGAAAAAAAGGGGGATAGAATGGCCTTGGCCTTGGCTATTTCTCACAAAGGAGACTGGGAGCACCAACCTCTATTGCTTGGCATGCTCCGCAATGACGCTCCAATAAAAAATGAGGTCAATGAACAGGACGCTGCATCAAATGCAGATGTGATGGCAACCGCTGCCTTTGCCTTGCTTCATATGGAGCAAACTACCCACCAATTGTCCACCTTTGATTGGGTAATTGTACTGGTGTATATGCTGGGAATGATGCTTATTGGCTATATTTTCTCTAAAAAGAACAAAAACGAAAAAGATTTCTTATTGGGAGGTGGAAAAATGAACCCGGTGGCCGTGGGTTTATCCTTGTTTGCCACCCTGCTCAGTTCTTTGAGTTATCTTTCTTACCCCGGTGAGATGATCAAATACGGGCCGGTTATCTTTTCTGGAGTTTTGGCTTTCCCTTTAATTTATTATATCGTAGGTTGGTTCCTCATTCCTCGATTTATGAAATTAAAGGTGACTTCTGCCTATGAGATTTTGGAAATCAATTTGGGTGTCAGCATAAGGTTATTGGCTACATTTCTGTTTTTGTCTTTGCGTTTTCTTTGGATGGGCACCATAATTTTCATTACGGTGAATACAGCCATTATTTCCATTTGGCTTTGAGGACAGCACCTCAAACATCTTATGGATTAGTATTATCTTAATCGGGGTAACCATTATTTACACCACCATGGGCGGCTTAAAAGCCGTGGTCTTCACAGATGTGATTCAATCCTGTGTTTTGCTGGGAGGTGCCTTCCTTACTCTGGTCTTGATAAGCATTTATTTTGGATCCGCTACTTCATGGATACCCACACATTGGTTGGATCACTGGGGTGAATACAAATGGGGTATAGATGCCAGGGAGCGGCTGAGTATAGGCAATGCCTTACTGATGACCGTCATTTGGTATGTGGCTTCATCAGGTTCTGATCAGATGTCCATTCAGCGTTTTCTCGCTACGGAAAATATTCAAACCGCAAGAAAAACCTTTGCTGTCTCATTGATCACCTCATTTGTCGCACAATTCCTTTTGGGGCTCGTTGGACTTGCTGTGCTGGCCTACTTCTTGGATAATCCCCAGTTTCTTGCTGCAGGAGAGTCAGTAGCTACCGATGCAGACATTTTGTTTCCAAAATTCATTTTGGTAGGACTTCCCATTGGGATTTCCGGATTGGTAGCTGCAGGAATATTAGCTGCTGCTATGTCCAGTTTATCTTCAGGACTCAGTGCTACCTCCTCTGTGATTTCTGAAGACCTCTTCAAAAGATTTTCAAGGAAAGCAAAACCTAAAAAAGTTAATCAACTCAAAAGGATTAGAATTCTATCTCTTTTTGTTGGTATTTTCACCCTTGCCCTAAGTCTCTTGATTAGCAGGGTAGAAGGCAATCTGTATGATGTTATTGTCAAGGTGGTAAATCTTTTTGTTTCCCCACTTTTTGTGTTGTTTTTTATGGCGCTATTTATCCCTTTTGCTACAGCAAGAGGCGTATTGATTGGTGGATTGATAAGTATTGCAGTGGCCATTGCGGTGGCCTTCTTTAAATTTATGGGAATAGAAGTACTCTTTATCACGCCTGCATCTCTTTTTTCAGGCATAGTGGCAGGGATCGTTTTCAGTTATATTTACCATAAATTTTTAGGAAATCAGGAAACCATGCAGAAAAGAAGTGAGAAAATTATTGACCAAAGTAAATAACTGGTTTACTGGTATTGGTAAGCAATAGTTCTTTAACACCTACCACATGAAGGTTTCCGGCACTAATTCTACTTTATAACGTTGCCTTTCGCCTGTTTTGATTTAAAATTGTTCAATAGAATTAATTTATGAGTGAGCATTCATTTATGAAAAAATCGAAAAACAATAAACCCTGGCAATTGCGTCCTGAAGACCTGTCTGCAATAGAAGCAATGGCTTCCTTTTTACCGGAAAAATTCTATGATATTCATGCCCATTGGTATAGAAAAGCAGACCTCAATGCTCCTGAAAACAGCTTTTGGAACAGTGGGCCAGAGATCGCTGGTCATAAACAGTGGAAAGATTATACCCAACAATTGCTTCCGAAAACCTCCTTACTGGGCGGCTTGTTTTTTCCTGCCCCCTTGCCCAAAGTTAATTTATCCGCTGCCAATCAATTCCTGTTTGAGGAACTTGATAAATCAACCTTATCCAGAGGGTTGATGCTGGTGAAACCGGAAACCTCCCAAAAGGAATTGGAACTGGGCCTTTCAAATTCTAAAGTGGTCGGTTTCAAACCCTATCATGTGTACAGCACCGAAACCCCAACTTCTCAATCGGGCATAACGGGTTTTTTACCGGAACCCATCTGGGCTACGGCGCATGAACACGGAGCAGTAATCATGTTGCATATCATGAAAGACAAGGCCTTGCTTGATCCTAAAAACTGCGAAGACATTCAAAGACTCTGCTTGAAATACCCCAATGTAAAACTGATTTTGGCGCATTGTGGGAGGAGTTTTCATGCCTTGCACGCTGAAGGGGCAAAATACCTGAACAGCATTCCTAATATATGGTTTGACATGTCAGGGATCTGCGAAATGCAGGCAATATTACCCATATTGAAATACTTCGGCCCGGAAAAATTAATGTTCGGTACTGACTTCCCGGTCTCACAAATCCGAGGAAAATGTGTAAGCATAGGCAATGGTTTTATTTGGTTGGATGAAAACAATTGCAATTGGGACCAAGCATGGGGCAAACCTACCTTGGTAGGTTTAGAGTCCCTCAACGCCTTGAAGGAAGCCGCCAATAATTTTGGTTTGGATAAGGCTGATTTAGATTTGATTTTTTGGGGAAATGCCATGCATTTACTCGGGCTAAATGAGCATTCGCCAACAACTAATCAAGCTTATTACAAATATGCAAAAACCAGAATCCCCGGAGGTACCCAGCTACTGAGCAAAAGGCCAGAGAACATGGCTCCCAATCATTGGCCTCCCTATTTCAAAAAAGCATCAGGATGTGAGATTTGGGATTTGGATGGGAAACACTTTTATGACTTCTCCACCAATGCTGTGGGTTCTTGTATTTTGGGTTACGCCCATCCCGAAATAAATAAGGCAATCATTAAAAAAGTAAACCTGGGGAATATGTGTTCCCTCAACCCTCCTGAGGAGGTAGCATTGGCGGACAAACTCTGTGAGATTCATCCTTGGGCAGAACAAGCCAGGTTTGTCAGAGGCGGTGGAGAAGCTTGCGCAGTGGCAGTAAGAATCGCGAGAGCAACTACTGGCAGGGATAAAATCGCCCTTTGTGGTTACCATGGCTGGCAGGACTGGTATTTGGCCGCAAATCTGGGAGAAAATGATGCCCTCAAAGGCCATTTATTACCCGGTTTAAGCCCCGATGGTGTTCCTGGTGCACTGAGAAATACCAGTTTCCCGTTCAAATACAATGACCTGGAGGCCTTTCAGGAAATTATTGATCAACAACCGGACCTGGCAGCAGTGATTATGGAACCTTGCAGGTATG
>NZ_CAXBOC010000297.1:0-7186 GCF_963976465.1 uncultured Cyclobacterium sp.
CCTGTACTCTCAAGGAAAGTTTCTGTCCATCCCCTACGGGAAGTGGTCTCCATTTGGAAAAGTCTTTGATGTTTTTGATTGAGAAGTTATTGAAGGTAAGTCCTACCGTTCCCACAAAGCCAAAGAGACCACCCCAACCTCCGGAAAGTTCGATCTGATCATTGGGTCTTTCTTCAAGCTGGAAGGTAATGTCAACAGTTGCATCCTCAAAATTAGGGCGCATATCCGGCTCAATATTTTCAGGGTTGAAGTAACCGATTTGAGACAGCTCTCGAATGGTTCTTACCAAGGCTTTTCTATTGAACAGCTGTCCGGGAAGAATTCGTATTTCCCTCATGACCACATGGTCACTGGTACGCTCATTCCCTTCAATTGAAACACTGTTTACCGTCACTTGAGGTCCTTCAAAAATCCTCAACTCTATGTCTATGGAATCTGCAGCAATATTCACCTCCACAGGGTCTATTGTAAAAAACAAATAACCATTGTCTTGGTATAATGAGCTGACATCGTCTCCTCTTTGGGGATCATAATTCAGCCTTTTGTCAAGCTTTTCCTTATTATATATATCTCCACTGAATATTCCCAGTTTTGCTTGAAGCTCTTCATCTGTATGAATATAGTTTCCCGAAAACGCAATGTTTCGATAATAGTATTGCTTGCCTTCCTCAATGTCAAGGTCAATATTTATACGGCTATCATCAAAACGGAAAACGCTATCTGATAAAATCTCTGCATCCCGATAACCACGGCTATTGTAAAAATCAATGATAGCCTTTTTATCATCTCGGTAATCGCTTTTTACAAACTTAGACCCATTGAAGAAATTAAGTTTAAAGTTTCTATTGATATACGTTTTCACTTCTTCATCAGTAACAGGGTTTCTATTCGCCACTGCATTGCTGATGTTTTTAGGATTGGCCTTTATAAGCCTTGACACTAGATCTTTGAATATATAAACACGAGCATGCTCATGTGTTCCTTTCATTTTTTTCTTCAGGCGGTTGTCTGAAATATTTTCATTGCCATCAAAGGCTATTTCATTGATACGTACCTTGCTTTTCTTGTCTACGTCAAATCGAAGTTTGACACTGTTGGGAAGTGTAGTATCTCTTTCCTGTATTACTTTCACTTCTGTATTCAGAAAGCCTTTGCCAACAAAATAATCCCTAATATTACGCTGAGCTGTATTGAGTACATCGTCTCTAACAACACGCCCGGTATTGTTTACCCCGGTAAAATCAAAACGGCTAAATCTAGGCCTCTCGGTCAGGTCTAATAAAAGGTGAATGTCATCCCCTTCTATTTTGGTTACCAGGATTTTAACATCTCCAATAATTCCTTGCCCCCAGAGCTTTTTTAGTGCTCCTGAAACGGCATCACCGGGAACCGTTATTTGATCATCCACACGAAGACCTGCCAGAGAAATAATGGCTGTTTCGTCCAATGTACTTAAACCTACAGCCTCAATGGATGCTATTCGGTACTTTTTGGGACTGGTATAACTTAGGTCTATAATATTTACCGGCTCCTTACTGGTGTACCGGCTTTGCCCCAACCTTATTTGGGCCTCTGCCACTCCGGTCAATAGCAGCAAGTAAATAATTAATAAATTCTTTTTCATTTCAAACGATCAAATTTAACCCCAGTAATATTTGTGCTGAGGCAGCAATAATTCTGAAATTCTCAATTCATTTCAGAACAAGTAGTGTCAAATAGAGCCTTTAGTTTGTGCTCCTGTTTTACCAAACCTTCTTTCTCTTTTTTGAAAAGCAAGAATGGCTTCATGCAAGTGTTTTTTCCGGAAATCCGGCCAAAGCACTTCGGTGAAATATAATTCTGTATAGGCCAATTGCCACAACATAAAATTACTTATCCTGATTTCACCACTGGTCCTGATTAACAGTTCCGGATCAGGTATATTGGCAGTATTCAGGTGCTCCCCAATCACTTTTTGATTGATAGCTTCTGCTAATAACTCACCATTAACTACTTTTTTGACAATTGCCTGAACAGCCTTTTCCAACTCCCAACGACCACTATAGCTCAATGCCAACACGACAGTCATGCCGGTATTGTCTTTGGTTTTTTCTTTCCCCATCTTAAGATGCTGTCTGCACGAATCAGGAAGGCTATCAATATCACCGATGGTTTCCAATTTGATATTGTTCTTCATCATGGTGGGCACCTCATCTGTTATGGCCTGAACCAATATCTCCATCAGAGCATCCACTTCATCTTTGGGTCTGGACCAATTTTCAGTAGAGAAGGCATACAAGGTAATAAAATCTACCCCTAATTCTGCCGACCCTTCGATGGCATCCCTTACAGCGGCCAATGCATTTCTGTGGCCAAATATTCGCATGGCTCCTTTCTTCTGAGCCCAACGCCCATTGCCATCCATAATCACTGCAATATGTCGGGGTATATTGCCCTTGTCAATCACTTCATTCATTCCAAAATTCTCTGTTGGTTTAATTGATTTACAAAAATGACACTTCTTTTTTAAAAATTCTATCCTGAGGTCAATTATTGTACTAGTAGCACTTGATCTGATGAAAGGAATAGCTTATGGTAAAGCCCAAAAAGTAATACCAATCGCGGTCAGATGAATTGCCAAAATTAATGCTTGTGGGTTCTAGCACTTGATTTCCTGTGCCCGGATCGGTTCTGTAACGTGGCAAATAAATGGATTCATCTCCTATTTTATCCAAATCGTCTGTAAAGGTTGCCTTTGCCCCCCCTTCAAAAGAGAGTAAAATACGGTCTTTTAATTTGTATTTTATTCCTGCCCCAAAGGGAAGAATTACCGTGCCCAAACTGTAATTTCCGGGTTGGATGTCTCCTTCATAGGATTGCCCTTGTCCGAAAAACAAACCATATCCCAGACCAAAAAAGCCAAATGGAGAAAACCTACTGGTTGACTTATGGCTCATATAGTCCATGAAATGAAACTCCATCCTTGCAGATACTTCGGCCATGGTGCCATTAAAATAGGCATTTCTGGTTGCTGCTACCTGATCTATGGGGCGAATGCTGTCCGTTCCATTTAATCTTGCGATGGAAAACCCGGCCCTTAAGCTCCAGGCATTGTCAAAATTTCGTCTGCCAAATAACGTTCCTTGAATACCAAGCTGGTTTGGATCAATGATCCGAAGGATATCTCCGGTATATGTCCCCGCACCTAAACCTAAACCTATCTCATGCTGTTGGGCTTTTACAGTTTGAGAAATCCCCAAACTTAAAAAGACCAAAATTACCGATAGTGCTAATGTGTAAAACCTGGATTTATTCAAGTCGTTGCAATTTATAAACTACCCAACGAATAAAAAACCCAACCAAGTATACTGTGGGTTAAATATTGTTAAAACTAGTTTCTCATGTCATATCCCCAGTTCAATTTTTGCCTGAGGGTGTCAAAGAAGCTGTAATCGTGAAACTTAACCAGCTTCGCTACAAATAATTCTTTTTTAATTTTCAGTTCTACGGACGCATCAATTGGCGCAGATCTGGAATCTAAAGATACAAGGAATTTTTCACTCCTACCTTCTATTTTAAAGGAGATTTCACTATCATCAGAAACCACAATCGGCCTCACATTCAGGTTGTGCGGACTTACCGGGGTAATCACAAAGTTTTTGGCCAATGGTGATATCAGTGGGCCTCCACAACTTAAAGAATAACCTGTGGATCCAGTGGGGGTGGATACAATGATCCCATCTGCCCAATAACTATTCAGGTAATCCCCATCTATATAGGTATGTACCGTAATCATCGAAGAAGTATCTCTCTTGTGAATGGTAAACTCGTTCAATCCGAAATTTAATCCCTTGAAAAGCGGTACACTGGACTCTAACCTGACCAAGCTCCTGTCTTCCAACGCATAACGGCCTTCCAATAAATCTTTTACAGCGGCTTTGATATCTTCCTTGGCTATTGTGGCCAAAAATCCCATCCTTCCGGTATTGATGCCCAATACGGGGATTTCATAAGCCCCAATTAGGGAAATGGTGTCCAATAAAGTGCCGTCTCCTCCAATGGAAATGACCACATCAATGGCTGCCAAATCATTCTTTGAACTCAAAGGAGCCACAAGGGGACTTAAGCCTCCCTTCTTTCGAAAAGAGTTAAACAAGTTTTTCGTAAGCTTAACATTTGATCCTTTTTCTTCAAAAGCTTGAATCAGTTGGAGAATACAAGTTTGAAACTGAGTGGATATATTGATGCCGTGAAGTAATATATTCATGTAAGATCAGATATCTAAAAACCGCATCAAGTTTCCCAGGCGATCCTGATCGCTATTGATGCCTTCTTCTTCTTGGTAATGGTCAATAACCTTGTACCCAAATCGCTCCAACGTGGCTTTGATGTGTCGGAGTTCTACCTGATCTATTTTTAGGGTAACTTTAATTTTACTGTCATCTAGGGGATCATCTGATATAAAGCTGCTAAGCACCTTTGCATTTTCTGACTCCACCACCCTTGCGATATCATAGAGGCTGTAATCGGTCATAAACATGGACAATATCAGTACTCCTCCTTGCGATTGGATAGAAATGCTATCGGTAAAAGCAGATATTGCTCCTTCTTGGGTAACCACGCCCAGGTATTTCAATTCCTTATCTAACACAGCCACCACGCTAACTTCATTTTCTGAGGAGACCCTCAATACATCATAAATATGACGATCTTCCTGAACAATACTCGCGCTTCCAACCAACTCTACAATTTCAAGGGTCATTTCAGGATCATTGAGTTCATAGATGATTTCATCTGTAATAAAACCCTTAAATAAACCTTTGTCTACAACAGGTATTATATCCGTCCTGATTTCTTCCATCCAGGAAAGCCCTAACTTTACTTTGTCAGTAAATTTTAGAGGAGGAATGAGGTTGTTTATAAATTCTATTGCACGCATGTAGATAAAGGTATTAAAAGGATTCGAAAAATAAAACGAGAATAAGCCTCCCTTTGTTCAATTCCCTTAATTTCTTGACACTATCGGTGGTGTAATCCCCTAACTAAGCAACAAATGATCACTAAACATGCCTCAACAATAAATTTGAGGAACTTTCAATTCCTTTATTAAATTGACCCAATTTAGGATCAACTGCTCACCATATTCAGTAAGGTGGGCCTCCGGATGGAATTGAATCCCTACAATCGGCAAGTAGCGGTGGGAAAAAGACATCACTGCCCCATTTTCCTCTTCAAGAATAACTTCCAAACTATCAGGAAGCTCCTCCAACTCCAAGGAATGATAACGGGTTACCTTAAATCGTCCCGGAATATTTTTCAATACTTCATGCTTCCTTTTCTGGCTGACAAGAGAAATTTTCCCATGCATGGGCCTAGGGCTCTTCACCAATTTGGCGCCAAAAAAAATACCTATGGCCTGATGCCCCAGACAAATCCCCAAAACAGGTACCTTATCATGATAATAGCTCAAAATTTCCATTAAGTTACCAGCTTTATTGGGTGTTTCCGGCCCCGGTGATATCACCAAAGCAGAGAAGGATAAGCGCTGTACTTCAGCCAAACTTGCGTCGTTTCGCAAAACGGTTACCTGCTCACCAGTTCTTCTAAAATAATCTGCTAGAATATGAGCAAAAGAATCGAAGTTATCAATTAACAAAATCACCGGAAGAGGTATTTACGAGTTCTTTGATAGTAGCAATGGCCGTATCAATAATTGGGGTGTAATCATCCAGTACTGCAACCATGGTAGGGGCCACAGGTACTATAACCGGGTAGATTACAGCATCTTTTTTCATTTCGGAAGGCACTTGAAATTCAAAGGAATTGGCCACCCAAATCAAAAGACTAATCATAATACTCCATTTGAAAATACCCAAAATGGCTCCGGCAAAGCTATCAAAAGTTCCCAGAATAGTTAGATCCAAGGCTTTTTTGACAAGGTAAGCCAATACCCGAATGGTGACCGTAACAGCCAGAAAGATCAAGACAAAAGCTACAAAAGGGAGCATAAAGGTCAGGCTTTCTACCTTATCTGTAAGCAGCTCCGCTCCCCAGTTCATAAAACGAAAAGCTAGAATTATACCCACAAAAAAAGCCAGGATAGACAAAATCCCAATAAAAAGCCCCTGACGGTAGCCACTAAAGGCCCCAACAGCCAGCATGCCCAATATGATAATGTCTATCGTGCTCAAATTTGCCTTAAGGGTTTAAAAGTGATTTCACTTTTTGAGAGATGGCTTTTCCATCTGCCTTACCGGCCAATTTTTTTGTTGCCATGCCCATAACTTTTCCCATGTCCTTAGGTCCTGATGCACCCGTTGCACTGATGATGGCCTCCAACTCCGCCGTCAATTCTTCTTCGCTTAGCTGCTTGGGAAGGAACTCACTGATTACTTCCAGTTCAGTAATCTCCAAACTGGCAAGGTCTTTTCTACCCTGTTTCTCAAATATTTCTATAGAATCTCTTCTTTGCTTGGCTGCTTTGGTTAGGATTTGTAACTCTTCGGCATCGGTAAGACCGGCGTCATTACTCGTTTTGGTTTCTTCAAGCATGATCAAGGATTTGATGGCCCTTAATCCACGTAACCTGTCTTTTTGTTTGGCCAGCATTGCTTGTTTGATTTCTTTTTCTATGTCAGTTTTTAAGCTCATGACTTATATATATTTTACTTAATTATGTTTAAAATTAATTTTATCCTTGAATGGAGGGTAAAATTAAAAACGTCTTATTCCCATCGGTATTTTCGATGTTCACGCAATATATTTAATTTAGCACAAAATTAGCTGATATTTGGAACATGACGAAATTAAGTGTAAACATAAATAAAATTGCCACCCTTAGAAATGCCCGTGGCCATAATAATCCCGATCTGGTTCAGGTAGCATTGGATGCAGAGCGGTTTGGTGCCCAGGGAATAACCGTACACCCAAGACCTGACGAAAGACATATCAGGTATAACGATGTATTTGCACTAAAAGATCAAGTCACTACGGAATTTAATATAGAAGGCTATCCGGACAAAAGGTACATGGAAATCATTCGGCTGGCCAAACCGGCACAAGCCACACTCGTACCGGACCCACCGGAGGCCATTACTTCCAATACCGGATGGGACACCATCCAACACAAAGAGATGCTCAAAGACCTTATCTCAGAACTTCACAGCTATGGGGTAAGGACTTCCATTTTTATCAATCCGGAAAGTAA
>NZ_CAXBOC010000298.1:0-7124 GCF_963976465.1 uncultured Cyclobacterium sp.
CGATCTTATTTACAAAAAGAGTTATACGGATAGAAACGGTGGCATTATCGATATTTCAAATTACACCTCTAGGGCTTTTAAGCGTTTTGAATTGCAAACTGGCAAGACCAACAAAATAGAATCGTTGGAATTGAGCAATTCGGTGCAGCAAATAAATGCACAACAA
This sequence comes from uncultured Cyclobacterium sp., assembly GCF_963976465.1. Lineage (NCBI taxonomy): Bacteria > Pseudomonadati > Bacteroidota > Cytophagia > Cytophagales > Cyclobacteriaceae > Cyclobacterium > uncultured Cyclobacterium sp. The sequence goes on from NZ_CAXBOC010000298.1 coordinate 167, forward strand.
GCATCCATTGAAAACATAATAAAAACAGACCCGATTTTATTACCTGTCAGCCCGGAATCTGAATTTGTGGCAGAATATGAAGTGGTTGTTATTGGTGCTGGTAAAGCCAACCCTGAGACAAGAAAAATGACTGAGGAAGAACGCAATAGTTATGCAGACATCAATAAGAAAACCTATGTTATCGACTATTTTTTACCTACGCTACTTGATATTAGTGGTAATAAATCATTACTGCCACCATTTGGTAGTGATAAAGAAATTGAATTGTTCAATGCTGTTTTCCCCGTTCTTGAGCAATATCCCGAAGTAATTAAAGAAGTGGTGGACAACAAATTCAAGGAAGCAACGAACATTTTCCTTCCAGCTTTGTATAAAGATATAAGGTTAAGCAATGATTTGCGTACCATTTTGAAAGACGTATACACTATAGTGTCCGATAAGGGTGAATTTCCCCATTCTTTTATTCAAGATCATGAGTTAATAGAAACGGGTTACCAACGAACTAAAGCAATAATTGAAGTCGTGGATAGGAACATAAAAGCAACCAATTATTATCCCAATTTCGGTGGGCTACGCACTACGGCCTTTAATTTTGAAAGCTGGAATGTTAAATCAATAGATGCGGTAGTAGAGATGCAACAGGACAATATTGAACTCTGTTTGGGGCAGGCCACTGAGCTTAGGGTAACCGCAATTACGGATTTTGAACCGGATCTGGAAGAATTTGAATTTCATTGGAGCACATCCAACGAGTATGGAGGAAGACTTCAGGATATTAAAAATGACCCCAACAATTTTGGGCCATCCATTATTACAAAAACAAATTATGTGTCCTATATCAGTACCGCACTAGAATCCAAATTAGGGAGTGGTGACAATAAAGAAACAGTAACTGTCATTCTTTACCTACGCAATAAAAAAACCGGGGAATTATCAGAGGCAGGACGAGACACTATGAGCATGAACAACAAGAAAGGTTGTGCGTCTTTTACCGTGTCATTCACAAGGCAATCAAACTTAAGAGAAATCCCAAACTCAGGCTGTCCCAATAACATAGGTTATCAGGCTTTTAGTCCCATTCCTTATACTGCTGATTTTGCTGCTTTAGAAGGCGCTTCCGGATATAAAGGAATCATTAGCTCCAGTAATGGAGTGGTGAACCAAGAAAGAGTTCTTGATGAAAGCCAATTGGAAGATTTAGGAAATGGAACATTGCGATTTAAAACAGGTGTAGGAAGCATTGTGATTTTTCAAAGTTGCGATAAGGCTACAGCTGAAGCTCGAGCAAATGAATTTGTTCGAAACATAAAGGTGGAACCGGTGAAAATAGAAATTACACCAATATTTAAGTAATAGATGCGCTCACTTGCCATAGAATATGCTTTATTTTTATAATTTCTAAAAGAAAAAAAAATGTTGTAAATTCCCCATACTTTCACAAGAAGTATGGGGAACACCTTAGAAAAGACCAACATCCAGCTAGTTACCGCTTTTAAAAACAATGACCAGAAGGTGATGCAAGAGGTATATCAAAATATGTTTCCAAAATTAAGGAACCATGTTTTTAAAAACCATGGTAATGAAGCTCAAGCCAAAGATGTATTTCAAGAATCTTTTATTTCTTGTTGGCGGAATGTCAAAAAAGGAAAACTAAACGAAAGTAGTAATCTTGAAGCCTATCTTTTTACCATAGCCAAAAATAAATGGACCGATTATTTACGTTCAGCCCACTTTAAAAAAACGGTCTCTGATGAAGGGGTCATGGCCATGCAGTCCAACAACGAAGAGCAGTGGGATGAAAATGAAGAAGAAAGAAAATTGAATGCACTACATGGTGCTCTTAAACAACTTGGTGCCTCTTGCAAAAAGCTTTTGACCCAGTTTTATTTTGAGCGCAAGTCTATGGATGAAATCGCAAAGGACCTTCAACTTGGATCGGCCTCGGTAAGAAACAAAAAATACCGATGTATGGAAAAACTAAGGGCATTGGCTTTGGAAACAATAAACAATGGATAAGTACCCCAATTACATATCTCAAGCACAGCAAGAAGAATTTGAAAGAATCCTTTTGGACCAAATGGATTCTAAAGAAATAGAGGCGTTCAATAACAAAATAAATGGTGATCCGGTACTCAAAAAACAGTTTGATGAGTTTAAGGACCTGTTCCTTGCCATTGAGGAAGAAGGCCTGAGAAATTTGATGGACATATTCCACGATAATCCTAAAGGGGAATCAGATGCAAAAAAGCACAAGTTTTATTGGTACCAAATAGCTGCAAGTATTGTTCTATTGTTATCATTCGGTATTTGGTTCTTTAACAAACAAAGTCCCAACGAGAAGCTTTTCCAAAGTTATTTCACAGTTGATCCAGGTCTTCCCACTGTTATGGGCACCAATGACAATTATGCCTTTTATGAGGCAATGGTTGATTATAAACAGGGCAATTACGACCTCGCCATCAATAAATGGGAAAAGCTATTGCCTACTGATCAGAATAGTGATACCTTAAACTATTTCTTAGGTAGTGCTTATTTGGCTAAGGGGAACTCCAATAAGGCCATTGATTTTTTTAAGAACACCTTGAACGCTGATGGGTCCGTTTTTAGCAAAGATGCCCATTATTATTTGGCTCTTGGGCTATTAAAGAACAACAATACTGAGGAAGCCATTAAACACTTAAAAATGGTTGCAGACGAAAAGAGTGTTGAGCTTCTGAAAAAAATCCAAAAATAAAATATATGAAGTTGAATGCATGGATTACTCTACTTTGCATTGCACTATTTTGGAATGCAAACGCACAACAAGGTGGGGTCTTAAGAAAAATAGATAGTCTTATCGCTGTTAATGAGTTCGTAAATGCCCAAGCGATTCTCAAAGCAGAAATGGACAATCCCAAAAATTTGATATTGGGACATCTGATCTATCCTTTGGGAAAGATAGAATTCTTACAAAATCCGGAAACTGATTTTGAAAAAGCTTTGGAATTATATGCACGGATTGATTCCAGAAAATTAAAAGACCCAATAGCTTATGAGGCCAATTTAAGAATGGGGATTCTTTACATAGATCAAGGAACTCCATCAAAAGCGCAAAAATTTTTAAGTGAAGCAAACAGTTTAGCCAAAGCATTGGGAGATGCCCACCGCATGGTGGAATCTGAATTTCATTTAAGCGAGTTAGGCCTTAAAATGGGCGATTTTGGATCATTGATCGCGCATACGGACAAAGCGCTTGATTTAATGCGAGAAAATGATTCCGAAAGTTTCCCTTTGGCACCACGAATATACAATTACAAAGGGGCGCTAATGCATTTTAATGCCAAACCCGACAGTGCCAATTACTATTTTGAAAAGGCTATCAATGCTTTGGGAAAGACCGACGATGACCCGGAACAAACAGATTATCTTCCGGGAACCATCTATGGCAATTGGTTCATGGTTAAACAGTCCTCGGGCAATTTTGATGATGCCATGCGGTTCACCCTAAAATCAATTGGCCATTACAATGCTTTTTTGAACAAGACCAATAATCATCCCCTAACGGAAAAAGTGCACGGAAACCTTACCATTGCCTATAGAAATTTGGGTAGTCTTTATTACGACTTAGGGGAAAAAGAAAAGGCAAAAAAAATTGCATTGTTAGGTTATTACCATGCAAAAAAACACTTCCTAAAAAACACCATACAGTATTTCGGTGCTGCCTTAATGGTAGGCGAATCTTTACTATACAACAGTGACCTAGACGAGGCAGAGAGCTATTTAGAAGAGGCCGAAAGCTCCTTAAACTCCATTAATGGTGAAAACTATTCTTACCAGGCCAACCTTTACGGCGTATTGGGTGACTTGTCCTTTCAAAAAGGAAATTACCAAGAAGCCGCAAACTATTACCATAAAACCCTTGAAGCCTATAAAAACAGTAACCAGCAGGGCTTTTCACAAAATGAGGTTTATGCCAATATTAACCTGGCCAAATCCTATTCAAATCTCAACGAGTACACGAAAGGTATTCGTATTGTCAACAAGACCCTTACCAAGGTTATTTCCATACATGGGGAAAATAGTTATTTGGCAAATGAGGTACAAATAGCCAAGGTCAAAATAATTTTTGATCAAAAAGATTATAAAGGTACCGTCGCCCTGAGCAACCAAATTTTGGAATCTTACAAGAGTCAATCGTTTAACAGTATAATTTCTGAAGAATTTTTTAGCCCAAACCAACTAAGACTATTGCTTTACCTAACCAAAGCCCAATATGAAATGGACACCCTAAAAACAGTGGAGAATTTGGGTGAAATTACCGCCGTTGTAGAAAATGCCATTCAAAGAATCGAAAGAAAAAAATCGCTAATCACCAATGAAGCCGATATCAATGTACTATTAGAAAACAGTCGAGCGTTATTCGATTTTGGAAAAAAGGTATATCGTAAAATGTTTGATGTGACCGGTGAGAAAGAATATTTGAAGAAAATAATCAACCTTCATGAATCTTCCATATACCATCGAATCCGTACAAGACTCAATCTAACAGAACATAAGCTTACTCCGGAAAATATCAGAGAGGAAGAAGATGTACTCCGGAAGAAAATCAATACTTTTTTTGACCCTGCACAAGCAACTCAATTTGATGTAGAGGATTGGAAGTCCACATTAAAAGAGTGGGACAATTATCTTTTTAAATTAAAAACCCACTATCCCCAATATTATGAATTACGATATGCCACGGTATTGACACCATTGGAAGATCTACAGAAAAATATTGATGAGTTGAGCACTGCGATACGCTATCTTTTCATTGAAAATGACCTCGTTGCCTTCATCCTAACCAAAGACAGTATGGAGATGGTCCCCTTACCTTCCAATTTATCATTGGATTGTATTGCCACCCTATCGGATTACCGAACAAACAGCTCTAAAAATTTTGAGTGCTTCTCACTTTTGTATCAGTCTCTTTGGGAACCAATTCAAGATAAAATTGAAACCGAAAACATTATCCTATTCCCCGATCAAGAATTGTTCAATCTAAATTTTGAACTTCTTACTTCGGAGAAAATCTATTCCTATAAAGAACTTGCAAACAAAAGCCTTTTGGGCAAACATAATATTTCATACAATTATAGCCTGCTTCTATTGGATGAAAATCGAAAGACATTGGATTTCAAAGATGATTTTGTTGCCTACGCCCCTACCTTTGGTGAAGGGATGAAGAAAGCGTATGAAATGGCCATTACCGATTCCATCGAGATGGATAAAACCTATCTAACCTTATTACCTCAACCGTTAAGTGCCGCTATTGCGGAAAGATTCTCCAACCGTTTTGGGGGCAGGTCATTTTTAAATCAGCAAGCATCCAAAACCATTTTCACCAAAACTGCAAACGAACATAAGATCATACATATCAGCACCCATGCTGAATCAAACAATGTAAACCCAGAGCTCTCGCGATTGATCTTTGCAAAGAACATTTCCGACGCAACTCTTATCAATGATAATTACCTGTATACCTATGAGATATACAATCAAAACCTAAATTCTAATCTGGCAATCCTAACGGCCTGTGAAACAGGTAAACCGAGCTATCAGCCCGGCGAGGGGATGATTTCTTTGGCACACGCCTTCAACTACGCAGGTAGTAAAAGTATCTTGACCAGTCTTTGGCAAATTGATGAGCAATCAAGTGCTGAAATCTTGGATAGCTTTTATGAATATCTCGAAAATGGCCATCCCAAGGATGAGGCATTAAGAAATGCAAAGTTGGATTATTTAGATCATGCGGAGGGAAGAACACTTCATCCACAATATTGGGCCGGTTTAATTTTAATGGGAGATACCCTGCCCGTTGAACTATCAACCCCAGTGAATAACTATTGGTATATAATTATAGGGGTAATATTGGCAGCTGCTCTTTTCTATTTAATTTGGAAAAGAAAGGCCTCCGGTTCCCATTGAACCGAGGGCCTTGTTAGTACTAACCTTGATGTCTTACATTCGGGTCATTATCATCCGGATCTAAATGTGCCGGGCTACCATCCCCATCATTGTCTATAAAGCCCCCACCGTCGGGTCGGACGTAAAGTTGAAAATTAAAAGGCAGGAAGGTATCCAAGGTACGTGCGTCAAACTCTGTCGAAGGTGCCACAGCTGTTTGAATTGCAGAATTTACTGTTCCCAAGCCTGGAACAACTATAGAACGCACCCATACAATCCCTGTAAATTCTCCAAATTGTATTACTCTTCCATTAAAATTGACCAATAAACTTTCAAAATTTTGACTTTCATTTCGAGAACAAATCGGTTCAAACCCATTGCTCGGATTAAATCCCACCTCTGCAAACATTGTATTGATTTCCTGGGCTATAATTTGATTAAAATCTGAAACGCCAAAAAAACTTACATTAGGAATCCAACGAAAAAACACCTTATTGTCAAGACGTTTTATGTCAATACCTATTGGAAAGTTTTGCGCATCTCTTACACCCGTTCCATTGTACCCAACCGGGTATTCAAGACTTAAAAGAGGCTGTTCATCAAATGAGACCCGGCCGCCTGGATTTTTAATTATGGGCACTTCATTCAATGGTAAGAAAATACCGTTGGCCATATTCCAATAAGCAGCGCCCGGTCCTGAATAGTTATTGCAAAATTCTGCCTGGACATTTTGTAAATTATCGATCTCACTTTCGTCATTAATACAACTTAGTACTCCGGACAAAATTAGCACAATGCAGAGGTATTTTATTTTTTTCATATTGGTTGTTTTACCTTTTATCGAAATAAAACAAAAATGTCATCAAACATTTAATCAAAATTTTCCAGGTAGGCTTATTCAATGTCTCACATCAACCCAAAATTGGCTATAGCCAATCTATTCTATAATCAGGATTGAGAATACCAATATATGATTTTCGGTTAGATCTGCTTGGTTGGATTAAAGATTAAGAAGCAAAACAGTAAGGATCAA
>NZ_CAXBOC010000299.1:0-7115 GCF_963976465.1 uncultured Cyclobacterium sp.
AACAGATATGATTTACTTAGCAGAAGGAGTATTATCACCCGGAGAAGTTAGGGATGAACTCACCAATGATTTCTTAAACCAGGGTGGGCAAATGAATGATTTTGTAGAAAATGAAATTAATCGAATAGCGAATGACCCTAGTCAGTATATCGATTGGTCCATCCCCTGGAATATGACTTATAGTTATAACTTGAGTTACAGCAAAGCAACCTCTGGTACTAAAAATGTTACACAAGCCATAAATATTTCCGGAGATATCAGTCTATCGGATAAATGGAAAATAAACTTTAGCAGTGGCTACGATCTTTCTACAGCAGAAATCACCCAAACCATGATTGGCATGGCCAGAGATTTGCATTGCTGGCAAATGAATGTCAACTGGGTGCCTTTTGGCAGGTTTACTTCTTATAATATAGACATTCGAGTGAAATCAAATATTTTACGGGACTTAAAAGTTTCCAGAAGACGGTCTTTCTTTGACAGTTTTTAGGAATCACTAGGTCTTCAAAGTCTTTATCAATCCTCAGACCTGGCGATTGGCAAACTCATACACCTAGGTCCTCCAAGACCTCTGGAAAGCTCCGAAGATGGCATTTCAAACACCTCAATGCCATAATCTCTCAGCGCCTGATTGGTGTGCTTGTTTCGGTTGTAAGAAATGACCTGACCCGGCCCAATGGTAAACACATTGGCCCCATCAAACCATTGTTCTCTCAAAGCATATTCTTGATTTACCTTATCGGTCCCTATTATTTCCAATCCATCGATTTCCTTTTTGAGCACTTCCCGTAAGGTACTTTTTAAAACCTTCCGTTTTATGTTTACAACTTCACTTTTATCCTCTTTTCTGGTATAAACAGAAATATGTTGAACTGCCTGCAGTGCATCCGGGTAGGTTAGCACCCTGTTTTTATCTAAAATGGTGAAAACGGTATCCAAATGCATGAAATTTCTCTTTTTAGGGAGATGAACCTCATAAACTCTTTCAATCGGCCCATCAGCAATCAGGCTTTTGGCCACATGATATACCGCTTTTTCATCCGTCCTTTCTGAGCAGCCTATGGCTGCTGCTTTGTCTGAAAGAATGATTACATCCCCTCCCTCTATCGAATGGTTGTGGTTATTAGAAGATCCAGGATAAATTTGATGAATTTTGCTTTTAAAAAGAGAATGATTTTCGAAAATTTTACGCACCATATTGGCTTCCCTTTGACGCTCAGCCAAACGCATACTTGAAAAAACAATCCCTCCGGGCAATATGGCAGCTGTATCACGTTGAAAATACAAATTGGGACAAGGTGGGATTAAAAAAGCCAGGTCCAATAAATCTGCCAAAGCATTGGAACTTACACTGCCCCTTACCTCATGAACTTTAATACCGGCAATTAAAGCTTGCACACACTGTTCTTTGGTGAGCACACCCAATAATTCATCCGTAAGGTGATCAAGTCTGGAAACTGCCAAAGCCTCCCTTATCAGTTCATTTCTTAACTTGTCATCGGAAAGGATATCCCCTAATAATGTATCGAAATAATAAACTTCTGCCCCGCATTTTTCACGGATCAGCTTGGTAAAGACATCATGCTCCCTTTGCATTTCTTCCAGGTAGGGAACATCTTCAAATAATAACAAGTGTTTGTTATAGGGTGTCAATCGATCAATTTCTCGCCCCGGTCTATGGACAATTACTTCTTTTAAGGTCGCGAATTCAGAATTTATGGTCAAATGCATATGCACCAATTTACAACAAAACCACAATTAATAAACAATTAATCCAATTCTTTCAGCTTATTCTGTGAAATTCAGAATATTTCTTATTTTATTAGCAGCTAACATCTCTTCTTTTAAACCCTGAATATCATCTGCTGCTATCTTGTCTCTGAATGCTACCAGGTGATCTATATAACTATTGAGGGCTTCTAGCACATTGGTTTTGTTTTCTAAAAAAATAGGGCCCCACATTTCGGGGGAGCTTTTGGCCAGCCTAACAGTGGAGGTAAAACCACTCCCGGCCATGTCCAGAATATTTCTTTCATCAGCGGTTTTATCAATCACGGTTTTTCCCAAAACGAAAGAAGTTGCGTGAGATAGGTGGGAAACAAAGGCCAGATGAAGATCATGGTCTTTCGGATCCATAAAGCGCAACCTGAGGTTTAGGGCGTCAAAAATATCATAGGCCATTCCCTTTAGGTGTACATCTGTCTTTTCCATCTCACAAATGATCATCACATTCCCATCAAAAAGGTCTTCCTTTGCAGCTTTGGGGCCGGAATTTTCGGTCCCTGCAATTGGATGCACTGCCAGGTATTGCGCTCTTTTGGGGTGCGCATTCATTTGTTGGCACAGTTGGTCTTTTGTAGATCCAAAATCCATCACAAGGGTATGCGCAGCAACCTGACCTAAGGTTTTGTCCAATAGGTCAAATAAAGTATCTACCGGAGTTGCCAAAATCACCAAATCTGTATCCTGATCGGGAACAGGAAGAGATTTAGAAATAAGGCCCATTTCCAAGGCAATAGCTATATTTCGCTCATCCCTATCAAAACCTGTGATCTCCAGTTCAGGTTTTGCTTTTTTTGTTGCCAAGGCAAAAGAACCTCCCAACAATCCCAATCCTATGATATGTATTTTTTTCATAGCGTTTTGTGTTTTTTTAACCTAGCAATGGCTTCTTTAATTTTGTCTTCCTCTATGCACAAAGAAAATCGCACATAGGAAGCCCCATTGCTTCCAAATATTAAACCCGGGGTAATAAAAATATCATAATCATAAAGCAATTGATCCACTATTTCTGTTGCTTTTTTACCATCAGGCACTTTCCCCCATACAAACATACCTACAGCTTCTTCATCAACTTGCAGGTGCAATAAAGCTGCCATTTCTAATACCAATGCTTTCCTGCGGGCATATATGGCATTCATTCCGTTGATCCAAGATGGATCAAGGTTAAGGGCAGCAACAGCCCCGGCCTGTAAGCCCAAGAACATTCCTGAATCCATATTGCTCTTCACTCTTAAAACCGCTTCCAAGTAATCTTTTCTACCCACTAGCATGCCTACTCTCCATCCGGGTATATTAAAGGTTTTGCTCAAGGAGTTTAACTCCAAAGCATGATCCTTTGCATCTGGAATTGCCAATAAACTCTGTGGGGTATCATTTAAAATAAAGCTATAGGGGTTGTCTTGTACCAAAAGTATATCATGCCTTTTAGCAAAATCAATCAACTCCCCAAACAAAGCTTCATTGCCATTGGCACCTGAAGGCATATGGGGGTAATTCACCCACATCAACTTCACTTTTGAAAGGTCCATTTTCTCCAATGCTTTCCAGTCAGGTGCCCAATTTTCTGTCTCATTCAGAGAATAAAAAACCGGAATGGCATTGAGTAATTTGGTCACTGAAGTGTAAGTCGGGTATCCCGGATTGGGAACGAGCACCTCATCGCCTTCATTTAAGAAAGCCATTGAAATATGCATAATCCCTTCTTTTGATCCCATTAAAGGCAAAACTTCAGAATCAGGATCTAGTGACACTTGATAATTTCGGTTATAAAAGGCAGCAATCGCATTCCTCAATTCCGGCGTTCCTTGGTAAGACTGATACCCATGCCCGGAAGAAGTATCAGCGGTCTGCTTTAATGCATCAATGACACTTTTATCCGGGGGAAGGTCAGGACTACCTATTCCCATATTAATAATGGGCTTCCCACTTTGCCTGAGTTGGTGAACTTCTTTAAGTTTCTTGGAGAAATAGTATTCCTGAACCTCTCCGAGTCTGTCCGAAAATCCTTTCATTATTTTCTACTTTGATAAGTTCCGAAAATTTTCACTGCCCCATAGTTAGCGGCAATTGATTCCATGGCCTTATTAAACTTAGCTTCATCAGCAATAAGTGTATCGATAAAAAAGGAATATTCCCATGGCTTACTCATCACCGGTATGGATTGTATTTTTGTCAAATCAAGGTCATTGTCACTCAATACGGTAAGCAATTTGGCAAGTCCTCCTTTTTGGTTTTTTATGGTAATTTTTAAGCTTGCTTTGGTAGGTGTAGTTACAGATTGGGGCTTGTCCTTTTGCAAGATAATAAACCTTGTAAAATTATTTTTTATGGTTTGAATATCTTCAGCCAACAATTCCAAGCCATAAAACTCTGCCGCTTTTACGCTGGCTACTGCAGCCAATCCTTTTATTTTCTGTTCAGAAATGACCTTTGCAATATAGGCGGTATCTACATCATCGATAGGTTTAATGCCAAGGTGTTTAGCGAAAAAATTCTTACACTGTAGCAGAGCCATTGGATGGGACCTGGCCTCCGTAATATCAGCAAGTTGCTGCCCCGGAAGGGCCATTAAATTATGAGAGATGGGTAAATAATATTCATCGACCACATATAGCTCATGCCGGTCAATGATGTCATAGTTGGGCAATATGGCACCTGCAATTGAATTCTCTATTGCCATCACGGCCACATCTACAGCATCAGACTCCACACTTTTGGCTACTTCTTCAAAAGTATTGAAACCAAATACTTCGATATCTTTCCCAAAATATTGCTGGGCAACCTGGTGGTGAAAAGAGCCTAAAACGCCCTGTATTGCTATTTTCATTTTCGTTCTCAAAATTTAGATATAAAATGGACTGATCAAAAACACTAGGCCATATGGAGACCAGCCAACATAACCCGTATTGTCAACAGCAACACTTACCATGTGTTATTCATTGCTGAACCTTGGCTGAAGCCCCAATAAACCCCAATGTGTCCAGAACCTTGGATAAGATTTATTGACCACTTCAGGATCCTCAATTTCCAGTTCAGTTCTCGTCATTAGGGGCATAAATGCCATGGCCATCCGATGGTCATCATAGGTAGCCACCTTTACCTTATCCGGTATTTCTGAGGCGGGAACAAGAGTAAAAACCCCTGCTTTTCGTTCTTCCAACAAAGCTCCGATTTTGGATAATTCTTTTTGCAAAGCATCAATTCGATCTGTTTCTTTAATCCTTAAGCTTTCCAGACCCGAAAACTCAGATGTCTGTCCTATAAGTGCACATGTGACAGCTACTGTCTGCGCCAAGTCCGGGCAGTGGGTGAAATCAAAGCTTGGCAATCCAAGAACTTCTTTTTTCTTAAGCGATATGCCTGTTTCTTGAAATTCACTTTGTACGCCCAACTTGTCCATTATTTCCACAATCATGGCATCACCCTGCAAACTTTCAGCCTTAAGTCCCTTAAGAAAAAGCTCACCTTCCTCAGCACAGGCCAATAGGCTAAACCAATAGCTAGCACCTGACCAATCGCTTTCAACAGCAAAGGTGGTAGGAACATAAGCAGCAGGCTTTATTTCAATGCGGCTTCCTTCAAATTTATAATCAACACCAAAGGCCTTCATAAGGGATAAGGTCATGGTGATATAAGTTCTTGAACCAATTTTACCTGTAAGGTTTAAAATCAAGCCCTGAGGCAATAAGGGGGCATTCATCAACAAAGCAGAAATATATTGACTACTAACATCTCCTCTTATTTCTATTTCGTTGGTTTTTTGACCTGAAAAGTCCTCTATTGACAATGGGGGGTAACCCTCTTTTTTGAGGTATTTTATATTGGCACCGAGTTCTCTCAGAGCATCAACCAAAATACCTATGGGCCGCTCACACATACGCGGAGTACCCGTCATGATCTTCTTCTTGTTATTTAAGGCTGCATATGCTGTCAAAAAACGCATAGTAGTCCCTGCATCCAAGACATCCAGTGTTTCCGGATCATCTTGAAGCAGTCGGATCATGGTTTGCGTATCTCTGGCCTCTGCAAGGTTTGAAAGCTTATTTTCTCCTTGGGTAAGGGCATCAATGATTAATACCCTGTTGCTTTCACTTTTTGAGGATGGTAGTGGTATTTGGATTTGACCAAATGCTTCTTTTTTAGGCAGTACAATAGTATTCATGAACTTTATAAAGCTTGAAATTTAAAGGTTTAGCACAACGGTGGGAAAAAGTCCCCCAATCAATTGGATAATTGATTGTAATAATCCAAGGCTTCTGCAACTGCCTCTCTCCCTACTACTATATTGAAATCACATTCTCCAATTCTTTTGAGCAAAGAAAAATTCAACACATTTCCCTCGTTTTTCTTGTCTTGAAAACACAGGTCAATGATGGTATCAAAACCTTGTTTATCAATTTGTATTTTCCCAAACACTGACAAGAGATTCTCTTGTATGATCGCAAGTTCTTCTTTAGGCAATCGTAAAAATTTGTGGGAAAGGTAAGCCTCTGCGATCATACCAATGGCTATGGCCTCTCCATGCAATAAATGAAAAGGAGTATCCAAATAGTAGGATTCTACGGCATGCCCAATGGTATGTCCGAAATTTAATATTTTTCTTAAACCATCTTCTTTTGGATCCTTCTCTACAACATCTCTTTTGATCCCTACAGATACTGAGATGATGTCTTTCCAGGCTTGTGCCTGCCAATTTTCGGTTTTTAGGCTATTGAAATAGTTTTCATTCCTGATCAGACCATGCTTAATCACCTCAGCATATCCTGAACGCAACTCAGGTTCAGGAAGGGTATCCAAAAACTCTTCACCTATCAAAACCCCTTCTGGCTGATTGAATACACCTATATGGTTTTTGAACCCCTTGAAGTCAACGCCTAATTTCCCTCCAACACTGGCATCCACCTGAGACAATAGGGTAGTTGGCAGGTTAATAAAGCGTATCCCCCTTTTATAGGTACTGGCACAAAAGCCTCCCATATCTCCTGTCACTCCACCTCCAATATTCAGAATCAGGGTTTTACGATCAAAGCTATTTTCAGTCATCCAATCCCAAATCTTTACACAAGTATCTAGGGTTTTGTGCACCTCCCCTGCTTCAAAAGTAAAGCTTGTGTGCTCCGGAAGATGGCTAGAGACCAAAGGGTAGCAGTGTTTGACCGTATTGCTGTCCATGATGACACCAAGCTTGGAGTACTTTTTCGATTCAAGGAATCGGATCAAATCCTGCGCTATTCGGGAAGAAAATATTATTGTTTCCAAAATCTGTTTTTTTGTAAAGGTAAAAATTAAACCCGTTTTTATCCCTTAAAAACAAACCGAATGAACAAGGATAT
>NZ_CAXBOC010000300.1:0-7094 GCF_963976465.1 uncultured Cyclobacterium sp.
TGGTTCTCATTAACAACAAACCATCACTTAAGGAAGTATGCCTAACAATCCCAACATAACTTTTCGTAAAAAACATTACCATGGCACCTATCATCAAATAGGAGGCTGCAGACCTTATTACCGGATAATCAGTCAATGCTGCCCAGTCAAAATTAGCTCTAAGCCAAAATGCCAGGATTACACATTGAAACATGATGAACCCATCCAGAAATGCAATGATCCATCTCGGAAGAATGTTGATTTTTTTGCTCAAGTTGATCATAAAAAAGGTTGATTTAAATGTCCATAAGGACAAATCCTTGGGTAAAATATTTTTAATAAATATTATGTTTGTATTCCGCTATATTGTATTACAAAAAAATAACACCACTTTAGGTTAAGCATAACCGGCTAATAATTACCCATTTAGCATTTATTAAAGTTAAAAATTTATCTTAATAAAAATAAATTATACTTTTTTTTTTTTAAATGCATGTTATTCAATTGTTCAAAAACATATTGGGATTTTCTCTATAAAAACATTTCAGTCAAAGATGATTAAACAGCATTATTTTCTAGATTTTTAAAAATATTTGTTTTAATAGTTACAATAACAATAAGCAGTTTCATTAGGTGCTCAAATATACTAAATAAAATTAAAAAGCGCTATAACCGTAAAAAAACAGAAGTTTCAATTTAAAATTTTTTATCTGATCTTTTTTCAAAATTATAATTTAAATACCGAAATCTACTTTTTGTATTAAGTTTTATGCTATTCTTAATTTTTTTGTAGTGGATAAAAAAAATAAACTAGTTACGAAAGGATTGATTTTGGACCGGGGAAGGACTTTTATTTTGGACCGAGGCTAAGAAATCCCAGCGAAATGGGTTTAGAAAATATTTTTTATTACAAGGCAAAGAATCGGTTTAAAATTAGAGGGAAGGAGTTACTATTTTATTTTATGTCTTTGATAGACTTTGGTAGGGCCTTTTGTAGGGTAAGTTGTCCACTCGACGAACTCAGGAACCGGAATTCGTCATTCAGAGACTTTGCCTTAGCTTTGCGCTTTGGAAGTTGACGGAACCTCAAACGTGACAAGATTGCCACACCCTATTCCTACGCAACATTTCTCCAAAAAAGGGATCGCATTGACTAAATGGTATTTGATTAATTCGGTACACTTGGACTTGCTCAGTGACCAACAGCTGCTTGCTAAGGAACTAATAAAAAATCAACCTGTTTTATCCAGCTTTTCGTATATAGAGTTTTTACTAATAAACTCCGGAATGATCTCTTTCATTTTGAGCACAACAGCGGTGTTGTCATGATGTTTGTTAATGACCAACAATTCACTAATGGAATTATTGGCTTCAGAATAGGAATATTTTTTTACTTTGGCAATACTAATTTTATGGTGGTGCGTAGGGAGCGTCAGTTCAGCATTGGAAAGCAATTCCTCATAGAGCTTTTCCCCCGGACGTAATCCTGAATACACAATTTGAATGTCTTTCCCTTCTTCAAGACCTGCCAGTTGAATCATCTTTTTGGCCAGGTCCACAATCTTAATGGGTTTCCCCATGTCAAAGACATAGATTTCGCCTCCTTTGCCCATGGTCCCTGCTTCCAATACCAGCTGTACAGCTTCAGGGATGGTCATAAAATAACGGGTGATATCCGGGTGGGTAACAGTAATTGGCCCCCCTTTTTTGATTTGAGAACGGAATCGTGGGATTACCGAACCATTGGAGCCTAGTACATTGCCAAATCTGGTAGTAATAAACCTGGTATTACAGGTTTCAAGTCCGTTTAATGATTGGGTATAAATTTCGGCCAATCTCTTGGAGGCCCCCATTACATTGGTAGGATTTACTGCTTTATCTGTAGAGACCATCACAAATTTATCCACCCCAAAAGAAACCGCCAAATCAGCAATATTTCTGGTCCCACCAACATTCACAGATATGGCTTCAAAAGGATTGTTTTCTATCATGGGCACATGTTTGTAAGCCGCTGCATGATACACCATTTGAGGTCGACAAATATTGAACAGTTTATGCATCCGCTCATAATTGCTGACATCGGCCAAAACCACCTCCATTTTAGCTCCGGGAAATTCATCCTCCATGGCCAATTGCACCTCATGCAAGGGGGATTCTGCATGGTCGCATAAAATCAATAAAGAAGGCTTATAAGAAAGCACCTGCCGAACAATTTCCGAACCGATAGAACCGGCTGCTCCGGTTACCAAAACCTTCTTTCCTTGAAGATCACTTTTTACTTTCTGTTGATCGATTACTATGGGTTTGCGTTGCAATAGGTCCTCAATCCGTAATTTTTTAATTTGTTTGCTGGGCAATTCTCCGGAAAGCCAATTTTTGGCCGCCGGAATGGTCAGCACTTTAATTCCCAAGCGAATGCATCGCTCTATTACCACTCTTTTTTCGCGCTCATTTAAATTTTCATTGGTAATTAGTAATTCCTGAATCTGTTTTTGTTTCTGTAGTTTGGATAAGTCCTTAATGTGATAAACCTTCTTTTGCTCCAGGTAATTATTAAGCATGCTGCGATCAGTACTTAAGAACCCTTCTACAACATAATTTATATCAGGGTCATTGTTTAAGGCTTGCTTCACCAATACAGCATTTTGATCCGAGCCATAGATCAGCACCTTATGCTGAGCCTTATTCATAAATTTAGTCACTAAAATAAGGTAGGTTGATTTAGCCAATAACCTAAGGGCAATTAATAAAGTGGAGTTAATAAAGAAATTAACCAGCAAAACCAGCATTAAAAATTTGGCGTTCAATGCTATCCAATAATGCCCCAAACTATAATAAAATAATATATAAAGAAGTGAAAAAGTTAAGGTCGCTGCCAAAATATTAAAAAGGTCAATTGTATTGGAATACCTTAGCAATCCGGTATGTAACTTAAAAAAATAAACCACAGGTAAGGCGATGGCACAAAAACAAGCGGTGGCTGTTAGGTACTGAACAAATTCCATCTGGTCGAAACCGAATCCACCAATGATCAGAAAAGCCAGGGAAAAGGAAGTAAATACGATAAGAATATCCACCGATAATATCACCAAAGGATGAATATGACGGTCATTTTTCAAAAAATTCTTAACCGGGTTTAAATTTGATTTCAGCACTTTTTTCAATTTTTCTTTAAAATTTTATCAATAATAAAAACAATAAATATCCCGACTACACAAATTTAGCAAAAACGACTCAGGCAAAGGCAAACAATATCTCAATGAACACGAAACATTATTAAATATTTGTTTTACCATAAAATGGAATAACCATTATAGCCACCCTATTTTCCAAGAAATTAATAGCTCCACACCTTAAGGTAGTAATAAAACTATATTAATAGCAAACCAATGAACTAGACAGGTTCAAGAAATATCAAAATAATATGACATTCACATCAATAACCTGATGCTTTATTCAGGTTATGAAAGCTAAAAACTGATATTTTGGTTGCTTAAATCGATTAGTTTAATATAATTCTCAATCATTTTATTTCCATCCAACTGGGTCAAGGTTGATTAATTTTTAAAAACAAGGAAACAAATGGGGTATAAAACTTTAATTTTTCTTAGGCACAAAGATACGATTTTCACTTTATAGTTTTTTCATCTTTGAGCTAATATTATTGAGGCAAAACCCTATTTCTACTGATTATTATAATTTTATAAAAATAATCCATAGACATCATTAGTAAGTTGTTAGTTGAGCTGAGCCACTACACAACTCTTGGTTTTATAATCAATAATAAGTGGTATGACTAGAGACTAGAAATGGTAAACTTAATAAATGCTGTTGAAATCTTTGTTTAGCTTTCCAATTTTTTGCGTTGGAGTAATTATTTAGTGTGCAATGAATTGAGCAAAAGCAAGGGGTTCTGGTCTATAATTGAGAAAATATTACCCATAGCCTTTCTGTGAAGCACCATCCGGAAGGTCTTTGCTGATCACTGCTCCTGCAGCTATGGAACACCATTTACCTACCTTTACACCGGGAAGCACGGTACTATTTGCACCCACAAGGGTACCTTCTCCGATTTCAGCTCCCCCACAAAGGGTGGCCTGTGGGGCGATATGTACAAAATCACCTACTACACAATCGTGATCTACAGAAGCTGCGGTATTGACGATCACCTGTTTGCCAATATGACTATTTACTTTCACTATGGCTGCTTCCATAATGACCGTCCCTTCTCCAATACTCGTATATTGGCTAATCAGGGCTGATTTATGGATGATGGTTCCAACCCGGCCCTGGAGCTAAACTTCTCCTGCAAAAGTTTTCTAAGCTTATTGTCACCTATGGCAATAAAAAAAGGCGCATCAAATTCAAAATCATCGGGAACAGGCCCCATTACCGGACAGCCCAAAATTTTATCAATTTTTGGATTGTCATCAAAAATCCCTGAGATTTTTACTGTAGGATCCAAAAGATCTATGATGGCTCTCGCATGTCCTGAAGCTCCAAATAAGTACATGTAATGCTTTTTTATAAGGTTATAGTTGTGTTCCGGTAAATTTTTCTGTGCTTACCTCGTTTTGAAAATCAATATGCTCACGGTAAAGGATCGGCTTTATGGTCAAGAACATAATTTTTAAGTCAAGATAAAAATTCTGATTCCTAACATACCAAACATCATACTTGAATTTTGTAGGCCAATCAATACTGTTTCTGCCTTTCACTTGTGCCAAGCCGGTAATACCGGGCAAAACATTATGTCGCTTGTTCTGCTCTTCGGAGTACAAGGGCAAGTATTCCGGCAATAAAGGCCTTGGACCGACCAGACTCATCTCCCCTTTCAAAACATTGATCAATTGTGGTAGTTCGTCAAGGGAAGTCTTTCTAAGTCCAGCCCCAATTGGGGTCAAGCGCATCTCATCAGACAAAGGTAATCCATTAGGGCCTTTTTGGTCCCTCATGGTTTTAAATTTCAGTAATTTAAATGGCTTGCCCTTTTTGCCTGACCTTGATTGGATAAAAAATACTTTGCCATTAAATTCCCAAAGGAGCAAAACAGCAATCACTAACATAACCGGTATAAAAAGTAACAGTATTATCAAAGAAACGAAAAGGTCAAAAATTCGCTTACCCATTTTCTTACTCTTTAAACAGATTTTTCTGCATTCCAAGCCACTTCCTTATGCAACCTGAAAACCACATGAATCACCCTGTCCAATTGTTCATTTGACAAACCTGTGCCACTGGGCAAACAGATCCCGTCTAGAAACAAACGCTCTGCCGTTTCCCCCCCATAAAAGGGGGCACCACAATAGATGGGTTGTAAATGCATGGGTTTCCACAAAAACCTGGATTCAATCTCTTCTGCTAAAAGCAATTCTCTTAAATCGCTGGCTTGAAAACCCGTCATGGAAGGATCAATTACCATGGTGGTCAACCATCTGTTGGAAAAATATCCTTGGGGTTCTTTCAAAAATGAAATGCCGGGAAGCATTTCCAAATGTTTTTTATAATAATTATAAATGCCTCTTCTTCTCTTGATTCTTTCGTCCAAAACATCGAGCTGAGCCAAACCAATGCCGGCAGAGAGGTTATTCATTTTATAATTAAACCCCACTTCCATATGCTCGAAATAGGGGAAGTCCAACTTGGCTTGGGTGGAAAGGTAACGGGCATTTTTGTCCCAGAACCTGTTATTGGTTAATAGTGCTCCCCCTCCCCCTGTAGAGATAATTTTATTTCCATTGAAAGAGTAGATGGCCAAATCCCCAAAAGTACCTGTAAATTGCCTTCCTATTTTAGATCCCACCGATTCAGCGGCATCTTCTAAAACAGGAATGCCG
This sequence comes from uncultured Cyclobacterium sp., assembly GCF_963976465.1. Lineage (NCBI taxonomy): Bacteria > Pseudomonadati > Bacteroidota > Cytophagia > Cytophagales > Cyclobacteriaceae > Cyclobacterium > uncultured Cyclobacterium sp. The sequence continues at coordinate 5,817 of NZ_CAXBOC010000300.1, forward strand.
TATTGTCGTGCAATCCTGGATATCTCGGGCCAATTGGCAGGCATACCGAAGAGGTTGACCACAATGATGGCCTTGGGCTTTTTTCCTTTGGCCAGTCGGTCTTTAATGGCCCGTTCAAGACTTTGGGGACACATGTTCCAGGTATCTTTTTCACTGTCTACAAAGATGGGCGTTCCTCCCAAATACAAAATAGGACTGGTGGTAGCAATATAAGTGAAGGATTGACAGATCACCTCATCTCCCGCACCAACCCTTAGCAAATGTAAGGAAAGGTGAATGGCAGAAGTTCCGGAATTTAGAGCAACCGCGTGGGGGCTGTTGAATTTATTTGCTAACTGCTTTTCAAACTGTTGGATAAAAACACCGTTTGTAGCAATATTTTCCTGGGCTATCGCTTGGTTTACAAACTCAATTTCTTCACCCGTAAATTGAGGAGATGACAAATAAATTTTACCTGTTTCGCTGGTCATTTGTTACTGTTTGCTAGCTAAAAAAAAGCAACGGTTTTATACAAATCTAAGCGATTACCCCTCAATACCAAAGGGATTTTTTGCCGGTAAAAATAAATTTTTTCACCTAAAAATCTTGGTTTAATCTAAATACATTTTTACTTATTGCAGCGACATTTTTCCGAATTTAAAACAAAATCGATGGAAATTTTTCTTTCATATAATTTTTAAGAAGTTTTTAAATTATTTTCCACAGGTTGTGCAAATTTCCTTAAAATAAAGTAAAGTGGGATCAAAACGGCTACGAATACCAAGCCGGCAAGCCAGTGAATTTCTGACAAACCTATACCATAAATCCATAGCAAATTGATAAGCAATTGCAGGATTGCATAAGCAAAAGAAATGGACAAATGGGAAAAACCTTTTTCGTTGGCCAGGTATTGGTAAAGGTGGGTTCGGTGGGGGTTAAAAATATTTTCTTTTTTGGACAGCCTGATAAAAATGGTCATGCAGGCATCTATTCCATAAAGGCTAAAGAAAAATAGATAAAAAGGATTTTGGGTGATAAAGATAAGCTTGATCATTAGGTAGCCCAATACCATGGCCATGCTTACACTTCCCACATCACCGGCAAAAGTTTTGGCCTTTTTCCTAACATTAAACCAGGCAAATACCAATGAGGAAATGCCCACCAAGGCAATCAATTCCTGCTCCCCTTCTAGTGCAGGAAGCTGATAAAAAGTAACCAAAGCCACCAAGGCATACAAAACAGTAATTCCATTGATCCCATCCATAAAATTGAATAGGTTGGTCCAGCCAATCAATAGGA
>NZ_CAXBOC010000301.1:0-7085 GCF_963976465.1 uncultured Cyclobacterium sp.
GAAAATAATAATCTACCGGCATTTACCGTATTATTATCAAAAGGTGAAGGAAATGGGCAAGGGGTATACTCCAAACTTTGGAGCAATGGTTTCTTACCCTCTGCACATCAGGGTGTGCAATTTAGCAACGGGGAAGATCCCGTACTTTATCTAAGTGATCAGGATGGAATGACCAAGGCCGACAGGAGAAAAATGCTCGACAACTTAGCAGCTCTGAATCACCATGCCTATGAAAAAATTGGAGACCCGGAGATTCAGGCCAAAGTAGCCCAATATGAACTGGCCTATAGAATGCAGACAGCTGTTCCTGAAGCCACTGACTTGACCAAGGAGCCGGATAGTGTTTTTGAAATGTATGGTGAAAACAGCCGTAAACCGGGGACTTTTGCGGCCAATTGTTTGTTGGCACGTAAGCTTTCAGAGTCTGGCGTGCGATTTGTACAGCTTTATCACCAAGGTTGGGATCAACATGGAAACCTTCCCAATGAAATGACCGTTCAGGCAAAAGATGTGGATCAAGCTTCTGCAGCTTTGGTAAAAGACTTAAAACAGCGAGGACTGCTTGACGAAACCTTAGTGATATGGGGAGGAGAATTTGGTCGGACAAATTATTCACAAGGTCGATTAACCCAAGACAATTACGGGAGAGACCACCATCCCAGGTGTTTTAGCATTTGGATGGCCGGTGGAGGAATAAAACCTGGTATTGTTTATGGAGAAACAGATGAATTGGGTTACAATATCACAGAAAATCCGGTGCACGTACACGATTTTCAAGCCACAGTATTGCATCAGCTTGGGTTGGATCATGAGCGGTTGACTTATAGGCATCTAGGACGAAAATTCAGGCTTACTGATGTCTCCGGTCGCGTAATCAAAGAATTATTGGTTTGATCAATTGCCCTTAAATCCTGTAAAAGACGCAGTGTTTTTTAACTTTGCTTGATGAAAACCAATATAAAGAGGTGAGATCAAGAGGTCAATCATCTGCTACCAAAATATAATTTATTAAAATGAAAAACTTAATATTTGAAAACGGGGACAAAATGCCAACCCTCGGGCTCGGAACTTGGAAATCCAAACCAAATGAAGTCTATAAAGCAGTGTTGCATGCCATAAAGGTAGGGTATCGGCACATTGATTGTGCCTATGTTTATAAAAATGAAGTTGAAATAGGTCAAGCTATCAGCGACGCCATTGCTAAAGGGATGGTAAAAAGAGAAGACTTATGGATCACTTCCAAATTATGGAATGATGCTCACCTGCCTCAAGATGTGCTACCTGCCATTCAAAATAGCTTAAAGGATTTACAATTGGATTACCTTGATTTGTATTTGGTTCACTGGCCAGTGGCATTAAAAAAAGGTGTGGGCTTACCCTCTGATCCTGATGATTTTCTAACCAAAGAAGAGGCCCCTTTGGCAGATACTTGGGCTGAAATGGAAAAGTTGCACAACCAAGGTTTAACCCGCCAAATTGGAGTTTCCAACTTCAATTCCGCAAAAATTGAATCATTGAAGAAAAATGCTTCCATTATGCCTACGGTGAATCAAATTGAGTTTCATCCTTATTTGCCTCAAGAGAAGCTAAAAGAATATTGTGACAAAAATGGTATCTACATTACAGGGTATGGCCCTCTTGGAGCAGCCTATAGGGTTGCGGATAATGAAGTGGATCACCCTATTTTGCTTGAAAACAAAACATTGCAAGAGATCGCCAAGAAACATTCAGCGACAGTGGCTCAGGTAGTACTTGCCTGGGCCATAGAGAAAGGAGTATCGGTAGTGCCCAAATCTGTTAATTTTAAGCGAATAGAAGAGAATTTTTCTGCTGGCAATTTGACTCTGGACCAAGAAGATATGAAAATGATTAGTAATCTAGGCGGCCCGTATCGGTATACGCATGGCAGTGCTTGGGTGGGGGAAATCAGTCCTTATGATTTTTCTGACATTTGGGAAGAATGTCTATAATTTAAACCTTCATTTTAATTAAAAAATAACGCATGAAATACATTACATTTAAAAACCAAGATAAAATGCCCATGCTGGGCTTGGGAACCTGGAAATCCGGACCCGGTGAAGTTTATCAAGCTGTGCTCTGGGCTATTGAGGCAGGTTATAGGCATATTGATTGTGCAGCTATCTACCAAAATGAAAAAGAGGTGGGAGATGCTTTACAGAAAGCCTTTAAAGAGGGGCTTGTCAAAAGAGAAGAGCTTTGGATAACCTCCAAGCTTTGGAACAATGCCCATGAGTTGGCCAAAGTGGAAGGAGGTATTCAGCAGACTTTGGCAGATTTGCAGTTGGATTATCTGGACCTTTACTTAATCCACTGGCCGATATCCTTAAAGGCGGGGGTAACTTTCCCTAGTAGTGGAGAAGATTTTCTTGATTACAAAACCGTTCCCCTTTCTGAAACCTGGAAGGGAATGGAAGCATTAAAGGAAAAAGGCCTAACCAGACATATTGGGGTGTCCAACTTTAATATAGCAAAACTTAAAGAAGTTCAACTCAATTGCAGCATCACACCTGAGATGAATCAGATAGAGCTTCATCCTTATTTACCCCAAAATGGACTGGTGGATTATTGCAAGCAAAATGGGATAAATGTTACGGCTTATTCTCCTTTAGGCTCAGCAGACAGACCAAAGGCCAGACAAAAAGATAGTGATCCAATATTAATGGAGCATAATGTTTTTAAAGAACTGGCCGAAAAGTACACTTGTTCTGTAGCACAAATTCTTATCGCTTGGTCATTGCATAGAGACATTGCTGTGATTCCAAAATCAGCAAATAAGGAAAGAATTACGGCCAACCTAAAATCAAAGGATATTGAGCTCTCTGCAGATGATTTAAAAAGTATAGAATCCATCGAAGGGCGCCACAGATATATAGATGGTACATTTTTTACGGAGGTCCCCGGTAGTCCTTTTGAACAATCGGACCTTTGGGAGAGTTAAAGCAACAACCTTATTAAAATCAACACAATTAAAAAGATGATTAAATTTTTAATTTAAATAGAAAGGTTTTAATTTGTGGTTAATTTAGGCTCACAATCTAACAGTAAAGGTTAGTTATTTAAATTATCGTTCAAAACATCATTTGAATAAGGTGGTGGTGTTTAAATACTTATTCGGATAAATTGTAACTGAAATAAATCTTTCTTTACTAAAACAAATACAAGTAGGTGATTTCCTAAAACAGGAAGAAAAATTACGCTATTGATTGATTTTAAACAAACCTGTTAGGGTAAATTCCTAAACCCGAAAAATAGTAAATAAGAATTGGGGAAATTTATATTTTAATACAATAGATACAATGAAATCAGCACATATTTTATTGGTAGAAGACAATGAAGGTGATATTTTTTTAACGCTAGAAGCATTAAATGAAAGTGATTTAAATAACAAAATAAGTATTGCACGTGATGGACAAGAGGCTTTGGATTTTGTTTTTAAAACCAATGGTTTTGAGCAAGAAAACACCCCTGATTTGATTATTCTTGATATAAACCTTCCAAGAAAAAGTGGTCATGAAGTGCTGTATGAACTTAAACAACACCATAGCTATAGAAAAATCCCTGTTGTAATTCTGTCAACTTCAAGTTCCAAAACGGATATTGATTTATCTTATGAGAATTATGCCAATTGCTACATTACTAAACCTGCGGAGGTTGCTGATTTTTTAAAGGTCATTGCATCCATACAGAATTATTGGTTTGAGACCGCTTCCTTACCTGTAAATTAATTTTTGAGTTTTTTTACTTTAAGATTAAATTGAACGAAAAGCTGCTCTTTTCTTACCTTAAGATAGACTAGAATTACATAATTCTTATTTGTTAAATGCATGGATATAGGTATATTCTGTCCGAAATAAATTGGATAAGAATGTATACACACTTTATGAAGCCATTTGTTAGAATGGAATTTTTATTTATCGCATGTATAGATGTTACAATTGCTAGTTGTACAAGCAACAGTCCTGTAAAAAAAGAGCAGCAGCCTGCGCCAAACCTACCCAATATTGTAATTATTTTCACAGATGACCAGGGTTATGAAGATGTAGGGGTTTTTGGTGCGAAAAATATTGAGACACCAAACTTGGATCTTATGGCAAAAAATGGGGTTCAGTTTACCAACTTTCATGTATCCAATGCAGTATGTTCTGCCTCTAGGGCTTCTATCCTTACCGGTTGTTACTCCAATCGCCTAGGTATTTTTGGAGCCCTTTCAGATCGCAGCAAGCATGGTTTGTCACCGGAGGAGACCACCATTGCAGAGGTACTCAAACCTAAAGGGTATGCCACCGGAATAGTAGGCAAGTGGCATTTGGGACACCTTGAACCATTTTTACCCACTAAGCAGGGTTTTGATGAGTTTTTCGGGCTTCCTTATTCTAATGATATGTGGCCTTACCACCCCGAAAGACCGGATAATTATCCTCCGCTTCCATTGTATCAAAATGAAACAATTATAGATACCTTGACAGAACAGCGCATGCTGACAACCTGGTATACAGAAAAGGCTGTTGATTTTATTGACAGGAATAGCCATCAACCATTCTTTCTTTATTTGGCTCACAATATGCCTCATGTACCCCTATATGTATCTGATAAATTTAAAGGGAAGTCTGAGGCAGGAATTTATGGAGATGTAATCATGGAAATAGACTGGTCAGTAGGACAGGTTATGGAAGCATTAAAGAAAAATGGCTTGGAAGAAAATACCTTGGTCGTCTTTACTTCAGACAATGGCCCATGGCTTTCTTATGGAACCCATGCGGGTAGTACAGGTATTTATAAAGAAGGAAAAGGAACTTCTTGGGAAGGAGGAATACGTGTTCCGGCATTAATGCAATGGAAAGGGAAAATTCCTAAAGGGCAAGTTCAAGATAAAATAGCCATGACCATAGACCTATTACCTACCATTGCTCATATTGTGGGTGCTCCTTTGCCTGAGAAAACCATTGATGGAAAAAATATTTGGCCTTTGATAAGTATGGAAGAGGGAGCTGAATCACCTCAGGAGGCCTATTATATTTATTATAACAAAAACGAATTGCAAGCCGTTATCTCTGGTAAATGGAAGTTGTATTTCCCGCACAGGTACCGGACGCTTCCTGATGATTTTGTAAAGCCTACCAATGGAATACCCGGTAAATACGAGATGTTAACATTGGAAGAAATGGAGTTGTATGATTTAGAAAATGATCCATCAGAGCGTAATAATGTTATTGAAGACCATGCTGAGGTGGTAGATAAGTTGCAAGCTTTGGCTGAAAAAGCAAGGGAGGATATGGGAGACGCATTGCAACAAAGAGTGGGACAAAATGTTCGCTTGGCAAAGAATTTCGATTCTTATAAGTAATAATTATCAATGGATTCTTTAATAATGTAGCAATGATGGGGGGTACATGATTAACGGATCATTAGCTTGTCATTTTAGGCATAGACCTTGCGGTCAGGTATCTGAAAATTTTGTTTAAAAGAATAAATACTAGGTTTATGAATGCAAAAGCAGAATACAGTCTATTTGATGATGTAAATAAAGTGGTAGATCATGCAGCCAGCCATATGGACATACATCCGGGCTTGTTGGACCAGATAAAATTATGCAATAGCATTTATAAATTTAATTTTCCGCTTAGGAATGGTGATGGGACCTATCAAGTTATAGAAGGGTATAGGGTTCAGCATTCCCATCATAAATTGCCTGTAAAAGGTGGTATTCGGTATAGCAGTTTTGTGAACGAAGAAGAGGTCAAAGGACTTGCAGCATTGATGACCTATAAGTGTGCCTTGGTAAATATTCCTTATGGTGGGGCCAAAGGTGGTGTGAGGATAGACCACAAGAAGTATACACGTGACCAATTGGAAAAAATTACTAGAAGGTATACTTCTGAGTTAATTAAAAAGAAGTTTATCGGCCCAGCCATAGATGTACCTGCCCCCGATTATGGCACAAGCAGTCAAGAGATGGCTTGGATAGTAGATACTTTTGAAGCTTTTAACCCTGAAGTGATTAATGCCAAGGGTTGTGTTACCGGTAAACCGCTCTCTCAGCATGGTATAGAAGGTAGAACAGAAGCCACAGGTATGGGAGTTTACATAGGGATTCGAGAGGCTGTGAGTGTCAGAGAAGACATGGATGAACTGGGATTACAAGTTGGTTTGAAAGGAAAGACCGTTGTATTGCAGGGCTTGGGGAATGTAGGCTTTTATTCCGCCAAATATCTTTCAGAAGCCGGTGCTAAGATTATTGGTATAGCGGAATATAATGGTGGAATTTGGGATGAAAATGGCATAGATATCGATCAAATTAAAGCCTATCAATTAGAAAATAAAAGTTTTAAAGGGTATGATAAAGGTGAATTTATTGAGAATGCCAATTCTCTTTTAACCAAACCTTGTGATATTTTGATCCCTGCAGCTTTGGAAAACCAAATCACTTCAGAAAATGCCCATGAGATTCAAGCCAAACTAATAGCTGAGGCTGCGAATGGCCCCGTAACACAAGAGGCCAATACCATATTGCTGGAGAAAGGAATCATGATTATTCCAGACATGTACCTCAATGCAGGAGGAGTTACTGTCTCTTATTTTGAGTGGTTGAAAAACCTTTCAAGGGTATCTTTTGGGAAATTGGAGAAAAGGTACGATATGAAAAAGTATGATGAACTCCTAGAAGGCATTGAAAAGGCAACCGGAGATTCATTCAGTGATGAGCAGAAAAGAGTAATAATCAAAGGAGCAAGTGAGCGGGATTTGGTTAACTCAGGACTCGAAGAAACAATGGTAACCGCTTACCACCATATGAACAGTGTGCGTAAGGAAAAAGGGATCAAAGACCTAAGAACAGCAGGATTTATTGTGGCCCTCGAAAGAATAGCCATTTCTTATACCGACTTGGGTATTTTTCCTTAAGTACAAGTCGATGCGAAAATTGGAATGTGAGCTCTTATGGGCAAGGCCATAAGTTGGCGCTTCAAATAAGCCCCGATATTCTTTATGGGAGTGATTCATAAAAAATGGGGCTCGGTTTTTTTCCTGACTTCATCAATTTTCAACTATGAAACTAATAACATTTG
>NZ_CAXBOC010000302.1:0-7083 GCF_963976465.1 uncultured Cyclobacterium sp.
CGGAAGGGTATAGAGATGATGTGCTGAACCCTAATGATCCAAAATTAGATTTTATCAATACACCAAGAGGGTCGGCAATCAATAACTTGTTTTACCTGTTTGATTATCCAAACTTCAAGGAGGACGTGCTATCTACGGTTGAATTCGTTAGTGATCCAAAAAATAACCCTTCGGCAACAATTTTGGCAGGTGTGATGTCTCACCTTGCATATCTGAACCACTTTGATATCGAACGTTCATTCGCTATTTTCCAGCAGCTTATCGCCCAGAAAAATTCTCATGTGCTTAAATATTCGATCAATCCTGCGCAGTATTTTAATACCAAGTTCCATGATAGGATGGCGTTTTACTTTGAGGAAATGCTCTTGCACGAAGAATTATACGATAAATGCTACTTCTTTGTAAACAGCTGGGTCTTTGAGCATATTAACGATTTCAAAATGTATGACCATTTTATGGGACTGGGTCAAAAAGCGATAGAATGTGCCATTGACGTTGCTGAGAGTTTTTTGATCAGGGATGGCGGAGTCGATCAACGATCGATGCGAGTATTGGAAAGATGTTTGTCACATGCCGAATTCGATCTTTCTCACGAATTTTCTGGGCTAGTACTAAGAGTTTTTAAAATTGAAAACTTTGGAGAACTTTACAACTTCATGGAGAAATATATTTCCACCGAACATTTTAGTAACGATCCTAGATTTATGTTGGAGTTTTTGACAGAGTGTTCATCTCTGTATCCAAAAGAATGTTTGGATTTATTAGTGAAAATGAATATTCCTGTGAAAGTTGATATCAGTAAGAAAGCATATCTTGGGGATGAACCATTGGTTCTGGTATTATCTATATATTCCAGACTGAGGATTGAACCTTTTAAATATCGTGAAGAGCAAAAGACGGCATTAGACTGTTTCGATAAACTTCTTGGCATTCCTTCAATAAGATACAAAGCACTTGAAGCCATGGAAAATGTATTGAATTAAGGTACTATAGATACCAGTTACAAGAAAAATACAGCAATTTTCATTTCATCAATTTTTTTTTTTCCTTCTCATTGGTTAAATCCATTGCTACAGTGAGCAAGAACCTGGTTAGCTTGAAAAAGGTATCCAGAGAGCGCCGTATTTCTTAGAACCTCGCTGAGGAAAAAGAAACGTCCTTTAAACTTTTAGAGCATGTCTGGCTATTGATGCTTAAAAATTGAAAGAAGCAATCTTAAATAAAAATTATCTTTTTAGCCCCACAAATAGCCCCCTTTTTAAAATGAAAAACCCTAACTCATTGTATTTCAAATGGTTAGGGTTTTGTTCAGCAGAGGAGGAGGGATTCGAACCCCCGGTACCTCGCGGTACAACGGTTTTCAAGACCGCCGCATTCGACCACTCTGCCACTCCTCTAGTTGGGTCTGATGCTTAATATTGACTCGATTAATCTTCTGATTTTTCAAGTCTAAATTTTTATTATTTTCGATCACTTCTCTTTTGATGTGAATCGGAAGGCAAAGGTAGCCCTAATTCTAATTAATGCAAATGCCGAAGGGGTAAAATTTTTCTAAAAAATGCTAATTTTTTGACAATGAAGGACTTGTTTTTTTGGAGGGCTTGGTGTGTAATGCCTTTTGGAGGCTTACATTGATCTCATATCCGACCAATACCAAGATGGAGGTTATCCATAGCCAAAGCATTAGTGCCAGCATGGTACCTATGGACCCATACAATTTATTGTAGCTCGCAAAATTAGTCAGGTAATAGGAGAATAAGAAAAAGCCCAAAGTAATAAGCAAGCCTGATACTACGGCTCCTGTGGAGAAAAAATTCCACTTCTTACTTACAGCAGGAGCTACCCTGAAGATGTAAGCATTGGTGATAACGAAGAGTAGTAGCAATACAAAAAACCTGAAAAAGGCCAGGGAGTAATAATATATATTGTTGGAGATGAATTCGAATTCGGAGATTTTAAAGAGCAATTCACTTCCTAATATCATGATGATAACAGCCCCACAAATGCTAAGCACCAATACCAATACGATGCTAACAGCTATCAGTCGGGTTTGAAAAAAGCCCCTGTATTCTTTTGTACGATAAACAGCGTTAAATGCATTCATCAGTGAAATTACCCCGTTTGTGGACAAGTAAAGAGCAAAGAAAAAGCCCAGCGATAGCATACCCTGCCGTGGTTTACTAACGATGTCCATGATGGTGGGCGCCGCCTCGTTATAAATGCTCTCCGGTAAAATATCACTCACAAATACCAGAATATTGGATGTCGTTACATCATGGAAAAAATACTGGATATAGGGGATAATGTTTAATAAAAACAACAGCATAGGAAAGAGGGCAACAGTAAAACTGAATGCCATGGCACTGGCCCGTTCAAATACATCGTCTTTCTGCAAGTGATGCAAGAAAATTTTACCTACATCATATAAGTTTTGAGCAGGATTGCCAAAATGAATAGGCTTAAGGAGAAGCGCCTTATCGCTTAATCGTTCCAGTATGCTGTCGATTTTATTTTTCACTCCTTTGAATCGAAATAAGGTTTGAGTAATTCTATAAACCGCGCAGGAGGCCTGCATGGTCTATGGGTATCTGTTTTCAAAAAGGTAAGCAATGTTTCTCCAACATGAATAAGTTCCTCTTTCTCATTGAATATTTCATAATGAAAGCGGATACGTACACCGGGCATTTCCTTGATGCTGGTTCTGATGGTCAGGTTTTCATCATACCTGCCGGGCAAAAAAAACTTGCTGTGATTTTCCAACACGGGCATCATCACACCACTTTCCTCCATTTCTCGGTAAGAATAACCAACGCTGCGAAGTGCTTCAACCCTGCCTACTTCATAATAGGTCGCATAATTCCCGTAATATACGTAACCCATTTGGTCCGTTTCTGCATACCTTACTCTTAGCTTGTGTTCCTTTATAAACATCTACTTGAAAATTTTAGCTGCGTTTAATGCGTTTTGATAGCGTCGGGCATTAATCATATGATCCCTAAGATTGGTGGCAAATGAATGATAACCCGAAAAATCCTCTTTGGCACAGAAATACAGGTAGTTATGTGTTTGGTAATTCAGGACGGCATTCAAAGAGCTAATCTCAGGTAACAATATTGGTCCCGGAGGTAGCCCTGCATATTTGTAAGTATTGTATGGGCTTTCTACCTCCTTGTGTACATTGAGCACCCTTTTGATGGTAAAATCCTTTAAGGCAAACAATAAAGTGGGGTCTGCCTGTAATGGAATACCTCGCTCCAATCGATTGATATAAACTCCAGCCACTATGGGGCGTTCATCTGCTTTATTTGTTTCTGATTGAACGATGGAAGCCAAGGTGGCTACTTCCAGAGGAGTCATTTGTATGGCTTCTGCTTTGGCTTGTCGCTCTTCTGTCCAGTACCTCTCATATTCCTTATACATGCGCTCAAATAATTCCAAGGGGCTAATGGTCCAATAAACTTCATAGGTATTGGGGATAAACATGGCCATTATCGTCTGACTGTTGAAACCATATTTTTCTACCAGAGCCTCATCTTGAATAATGGATAAGAAATCTTCTTTTCCCATCTCCAGTGTGCTTGTGATTTTCTCTGCCAGCTCCTGCTTTAACCTGATATTATTGAAGGTAATATTCACAGGGGTCTGCCTTCCGGAACGCAGTATGGTGATCAATTCTTTGTTGGAAAGTTTAGGCTGAATAACATAATGTCCCGGTTTCACTCCTCCTTCAGAATAATTCATGACCTTGGCTACAAAGCTAAAAGTAACTACCTCGTTTACAATTTTTCTGTCGAGCAGTTCCTGCCTCACTTGGGAGAAAGTGCTGCCCTTAGGGATGTTTAGCACGGCAGGGTCTTCACTGTCTATCAGTACATTGGGTGAGAAGAAGGCTTGGTAAAAATAAAAACTTAAAGAAGTGAGTAGTACAGAGAATGCAACTAGTCCTACTAATAGGTATTTTCTTTTTTTGTCTGTAAGCATTGTATCTATTGACTTTCCGGCCAATTGAAGGCCATAAATTGACTCGGCTAATGGTTTAATTGAAGGTACAAATATACTATTTAATCAGCTAGATGCTTTTTATGAAAAATAAATTATATTTAAAATTGATACTTGGCTTTTATTTTGTGGTATAATTGGTTTAATTTAAGCATAATTAAAAGCAGTGTATTGGCCTGTCCAAAGCTAAGTTAAATAAAATATGGCGGCGGTATTTATTAAATTGTATCCTGAAAACCCTGATCCTAGAAAGATTAGTCAGGTGATTGATGTTTTGCAAAAAGGGGGTGTGATTATTTACCCAACCGATACAGTTTATGGCATGGGTTGTGATATATTCAATCAAAAAGCCATTGAGCGGATAGGATTAATTAAGGGAGTGAAACCAAAGAAAGAACATTTTTCTTTTATTTGTTATGACCTCAGTAATATTTCTGAGTATACCAGATCACTGAGTACTCCCGTTTTTAAATTAATGAAAAAGGCACTTCCGGGTCCCTTTACATTTATATTGGCTGCGAATAATAAAGTGCCTAAATTGCTAAATAGCAAAAAGAAAACAGTTGGGATAAGAGTTCCTGACCACAGTATACCACGCCTACTTGTAAAAGAGTTGGGCCAGCCCATTTTAACCACTTCTATCCGAGATGAGGATGATGTCATTGAGTACAGCACTGATCCTGAACTTATTTATGAAAAGTACAAGGACCTAGTGGATGTTGTCATTGACGGTGGCTATGGAAACAATGTTGCCTCCACAGTGGTGGATTGTTCCTCGGATCAAATTGAAGTTTTAAGGGAAGGATTGGGGGAAATTTCGGAAATAATTTGATAATTTCTTCGTTTCTTTTGCCGGTGGCATTTCTTGGGATTAACTTTCGGGAAACCGAATAAGATGACCAAGGAAAGTAAGGTATTGACGACCGATTTATTGTATTTGCCTCCTCTGGCATATTTTGTTGCAATAAATGGAGCCAGTGAAGTTCATGTATATGCCGATGCGGTACTCAATAGGCAGTCCTATGCAAACAAAGCAGAGGTACTTCTGGCCAATAAAAGGGAAACCCTCACTGTGCCGGTACATGGTTTAAGAAAGAGGCTTGCAATAAAGAATGTGAAAATAGATTACCATCAGAAATGGTTGAATGTTCACCTGAGAGGAATCAAAAGTGCTTATGGGAAATCACCATTTTTTGAGTATTTTTATGATGACTTGGAACAAATATATTTGCGAAAGCCTGAATTTTTAATAGATTTAAACTTGGAATTACTGACACTTTGTCTTAAGTTTTTACGATGGAATGTCAGTTTGGTAGTAAAGGAGAAAGTAGGGAACAGGAGCCAAGAAAACGATTTGAGGGGCTTAATTCATCCTAAGTCATTGATAGACAAGGGTAAAATTTATAAACCATCGCCCTATGTACAAATTTTTGGCGCAGACTTTGTTCCTAACCTCTCCATTGTGGATTTGTTGTTTTGTGAAGGTCCGGCAGCTAATGAAGTTTTGAACCTTTCCCGAAAGTAATTGAACAATAAGTGAAATAATTGTGTTTAATAACAAGTTCATTTGTATTAAATTGAGATTGAAATATTACCATAATAAAGGAAAGATATAATGGAAGCAAAATTTTCAAACAGAGTAAAAGAGGTGATCTCTCTTAGCCGCGAAGAAGCTTTGCGCTTGGGTCATGATTACATCGGTACAGAACACCTCTTGTTAGGAATGATTCGTGAGGGTGAAGGTGTAGCTGTTTCCATTCTAAAGAAATTGGGTGTGCCATTGGACGAGTTGAGGAATGCGGTGGAGCGGGCAGTAAAAGGTACGGCCAATCACAACGTGAAAAATCTTGCCAATATTCCTCTGACAAGACAATCAGAAAAAGTACTAAAAATAACTTATTTGGAAGCTAAGATTTTCAAAAGCCAATTGATAGGTACAGAACATTTGTTATTGTCAATTTTAAGGGATGAGGACAATATTGCTACGCAAATCCTTCAGAAATTTGACGCAACCTATGATACGGTGAAAGAAATGTTGGAATTTCAAACAGACCAAACCCCTAGGTCTGGTACTGAAGCCGATGATCCCGATGAAGAAGGTTCTAAATTATTTGGTGCCTCAGGCGGTGCTTCCGGAAGTTCTAAAGGTACTACCGAAAAATCCAGAACTCCTGTTTTGGATAATTTTGGAAGGGACCTTACTCGAATGGCCGAGGAAGACAAACTTGATCCAATCATAGGCAGGGAAAAAGAAATAGAAAGAGTTGCTCAGATTCTTTCCAGAAGAAAGAAAAACAATCCTATTCTAATTGGTGAACCTGGGGTGGGTAAAACAGCTATTGCCGAAGGCCTAGCCCTAAGAATTATCCAGAAAAAAGTTTCCCGGGTTTTGTTCAACAAACGAGTAGTAACGCTGGATCTTGCCTCACTTGTTGCTGGAACCAAATATAGAGGGCAGTTTGAGGAGCGTATGAAAGCCGTGATGAACGAGTTGGAAAAATCTCCAAATGTGATCTTATTTATTGATGAGTTGCATACTATTGTAGGCGCCGGTGGGGCCAGTGGTTCTTTGGATGCCTCCAATATGTTCAAGCCGGCACTTGCCAGGGGAGAAATACAATGTATTGGTGCCACTACTTTGGATGAATACAGACAATATATTGAAAAAGATGGGGCTTTGGCCAGAAGGTTTCAAATGGTAATGGTTGATGCCACCTCACCTGAAGAAACGGTTCAAATCCTTGAGAATATTAAAGATAAATACGAAGACCATCACAATGTATCCTATACACCGGAAGCAATCCAGGCTTGTGTCAATCTTTCTGATCGATACATCTCAGATCGTTTCCTGCCGGACAAGGCCATTGATATATTGGATGAAGCAGGAGCCCGGGTACATATCAACAATATTCATGTTCCTGAAAATATTCTTAAACTCGAGGAAGAGGTTGAGAAAATTAAAATAGAGAAAAACAGGGTTGTAAAAAGCCAAAAATACGAAGAAGCGGCTCAACTTAGAGACAAGGAGAAAAAGCTTCTAGAGCAATTGGAAAATGCCAAAGCCAAGTGGGAAGAAGAAAGCAA
>NZ_CAXBOC010000303.1:0-7059 GCF_963976465.1 uncultured Cyclobacterium sp.
AGGCCGCTAGAAATGTGGCCATTATTGGTGTAAAGATCGGAGAAGCCTTATTTCCGGGACAGGAACCTTTGGGCAAAACCTTTAAAATAAAAGGATTAAAGTTTACAGTGGTGGGTTTATTTGTGGAAGAAGGAGAAGGACTTTTTGACACCCCCTCTAAAGACGAAGCGCTATTGGTCCCCTACGGAGCATTTACCAAGCTCTTTTATGTGGGAAAAAACGGTATAGAACCAATCATTGCTGCAAAAGGGAAAGACGATGACCCCGGATTGGTCATGCTGGAAAATGAAATGGCAGGACTTCTCAGAGCCAAAAGAGGTTTAAAACCCACCGCAGAAAACAATTTCGCCTTAAATAAATCCGAATTTATTCAAGATGCAGTGGGCTCCATCTTTGCTGTGATCTCTATCGCAGGAGGGGTAATTGGAGGTTTCTCAATCCTAATTGGAGGTTTTGGAATTGCCAATATCATGTTCGTATCTGTAAAGGAACGGACCGGTATTATAGGTATTCAGAAATCTCTTGGTGCAAAAAATTATTTTATCCTCCTGCAATTCCTGTTCGAAGCGACTGCTTTAAGCCTTATTGGAGGATTGTCCGGACTGATTGTGGTGTATGCGGCCACCTTTGTTTCCCTAGGCAATCTGGAAATCATACTTTCCTTTAAAAATATTGTTCTGGGACTTGCATTGTCGTCTGCCATTGGTATTGTTTCAGGTATCATACCTGCTTCTCTGGCTTCAAAAATGGATCCGGTAGTTGCTATCAGGATGTGACAACACCTACCGGAAACTATTGCTTCTTCTCAAAGAGCTTTACTCTGCAGACTTGCCTTTTTTACCGGCTTTGGCTTTTTCTTTGTCCGCTTTTACAACACCCGCTTTTTCCAACACCTTCAACTCTATTTCTTCCATCAATTCAGGATTGTCCAAAAGCAGGTTTTTAACAGCATCTCTACCTTGACCTAGCTTATTTCCCTCGTAAGAAAACCAAGACCCTGCTTTTTTAACAATTTCAAATTCAACACCAAGGTCAATTACCTCTCCTACTTTGGAGATTCCTTCCCCATACATAATATCAAACTCCACTACCTTAAAAGGAGGCGAAACCTTGTTTTTCACTACTTTTACTTTGGTTCTATTGCCAAGGATATTGTCGGGTCCATCTTTAATTTGACCTATTCTACGAATATCTAAGCGAACAGAAGCATAAAATTTAAGGGCATTACCACCGGTGGTGGTTTCAGGGTTGCCAAACATCACCCCAATCTTCTCTCTCAATTGATTGATAAAGATACAAGCACAACCTGTTTTGTTGATGGCTCCAGTAAGTTTCCTAAGTGCCTGAGACATTAACCTGGCTTGCAGACCCATTTTGGAATCTCCCATTTCCCCCTCAAGTTCACCCTTAGGCACCAAGGCGGCTACAGAGTCAATCACTATAATATCAATGGCCCCGGACCTGATAAGGTGCTCAGCAATTTCCAAGGCTTGTTCACCACTGTCCGGCTGAGAGATGAGCAGATTTTCTATGTCAATCCCCAACTTCTCGGCGTAGGCTTTATCAAAAGCATGCTCTGCATCTATAAATGCCGCTAAGCCTCCTGCTTTTTGTGCTTCAGCGATGCAATGCATGGAAAGTGTTGTTTTCCCGGAAGATTCCGGACCATAGATCTCAATCACTCTACCTCTAGGTACTCCCCCAATGCCTAGTGCCATGTCCAAACCCAATGATCCTGTAGAAATAGCAGGCACATCTAGCACCACATTATCACTCAATTTCATTACGGTCCCTTTACCGTAGGTTTTTTCCAACTTATCCAGCGTAAGCTGTAAGGCTTTTAATTTTTCAGTATTTCCACTCATAGTATCTTCAGATATTCACTGTTGTTCATTCCTAATGTGAAAGTAAACATTAGGCAGGTCATTAACAACTATTGAATAAGCATTGTTAGCGCAAGACATTGTAGTACATTTGGAGAATGAAACATCATTCCCTGAAATTCACAATGGTATGAACTTTGAAGTAAAACTTTTAAAAAAGGCATGATCGTGTACCTCCAATCACTTGCAATAGCGCTGTTATTGCTTTTTCAAACTGCTGTAAATGCACAAAGCCAAGACATTGTTAACAAAGCATTTACCAAAGGAGAAACGCTTACTTTCAATGTGAGTTATTTCCTCTTTAATGCCGCTGAGGCCAAAATGGTAATCGACAATAAAACCCACTATATCAATGGAAAGCCAACCTATAAGGTAGATGTCTACGGAAAAACCCTAAGCATTTTTAAGCTTTTTTATGTAAAAGACAATTGGGGGAGCTATATAGATACTGCCAAAATTATTCCTTACCGCTCCTACCGACATATTGAAGAAGGTAATTATCGAAAACATGAGGTAATTGACTTCGACCATAAAGACCAAATGGCCTATACAAAATTGTATGACAGGGAGAATGAATACATCAAAGAAAGGAAATCAAAAGCCATCCCTCCCAATGTTCAGGACATTGTCAGCGGTTATTATCTATTGCGAACAATGGATTTCTCCGGGTTAAGAAAAGGTGATAAAATTGAAATCAAAGGTTTTTTTGATGAGAAAAATTATAACTTAAAATTAACATACGAGGGCATGGACGACATATCCACTGACATTGGTGATTTTGACACCTATATTTTCAGCCCTGAGATGCCCAGCAACAAACTCTTCAGAGGTAAAAAACCAATAAAAATATGGATTACAGCAGATGAAAACCGAATTCCGGTTAAAATTAAAGCCAGCATGTTTGTCGGTTCCATAAATATGGAGATCGTGTCTGCCGAAGGGTTAAGAAACAATTAATTAACATTGGGTTAAAATTAATTTAATTTAAACCTTTGCTTTATTAAGGATTCCCCATCAATTAATCCCTTCAGCCTACAAAGACTTAATTGTTTTTTTATAATCCTTATCTTTGTAGCTTCATTTAAAATAAATTGTTTTTCAGTAAATCATAAGATGGGCAACAATCAGAAACAAAGGGTATTGGTAGTAGATGACGAAGAGGATATCATTGAAATCTTAACCTACAATTTGGAAAAAGAAGGCTATGAGGTCAACTCAGCAAGTGACGGTATCACAGCAGTAAAAAAAGCCGCTACATTCAAGCCTGATGTCATCCTATTGGACATCATGATGCCTAATCAAGATGGGGTGGAAACCTGCCGTCAGTTGAGAGAAAACCCCGATCTCAAAAACACCTTTATCATATTCCTCACTGCCAGATCAGAAGAATACTCTGAGGTGGCAGCCTTTGATGTGGGAGCAGATGATTACATCCTTAAGCCCATCAAGCCAAGGGCATTGGTAAGCAGGATCGCTGCACTTTTTCGAAGAGAAATTAAAAAAGAAGCAGACACCTCAAAAATCTCCATCAAGGACTTGATCATCGATCGCACAAGTTTCACCTTACTCAAAGATGGAGAATTGATTGTGTTACCCAAGAAAGAATTTGAGCTCTTGCACTTTTTGGCAAAAAACCCCAATACCGTATTTAGCAGAGACGAATTGCTAAAAAACATTTGGGGCACAGATGTGTTTGTCTTGGCCAGAACAGTGGATGTCCACATCCGTAAGATTAGAGAAAAAATAGGTGAAGATTATATCTTTACTGTAAAAGGCGTAGGTTATAAATTCAATACATGATCAGCACTTCAAAAGGCATTGCATTTGGGCTTGCCATTTCTATAGCCTTACTATTGGTGGCCTTTTTATCCCTTTTGGAGGCCTCCAATTCCATAATACTGCTGGCTGCCGGCACCCTTACCTTTTCCATTGCCTACCTTTTGATTCACCTTAGCCTTGAATACCTGATCTTTCGAGAAATCGGCAATATCTACAGCGTATTGGAGAAAATTCAAAAAAAAGACACCACTTTCAAAGCCAGCAATAAGATAAAAGCTTCACTCCCACCGCTGAAAAGTATCCAAGCCAATATTCATGATTATGCGGCGGCCAAAAACAGGGAAATTGAAACCTTACAAAAGAATGAAACCTTTAGGCGGGAATTTTTTGCCGACATTTCCCATGAACTGAAAACGCCGATTTTTGCAGCTCAGGGTTATATCCACACCTTAATGGACGGTGCGGTAGAAGACCATACCGTTAGGGATAAGTTTTTAAAACGAGCGGCCAAAAGCCTTAACAATCTTGAAGACCTTGTGCAGGATTTAATTACCATCAATCAAATTGAAAGTGGGTTTATTCGCTTTCATCCCAGCAATTTTGACCTGAAAGAGTCCATTCAGGAAGTCATGGAACAATTGGAAGGAAAAGCCCATAAAAGGAACATCCAACTGATTTTCAAATACGACAAGGCCACGAGTTATCAGACTTACGCCGACAAGGACAAAATTTTCAGGGTTTTACAAAACCTTGTCTCCAATGCCATCAAATACAATAAAGACAATGGCACTGTGACCATTCAAATCAATGACCACAAAAATCATTTCACGGTAAAAGTCAAAGACCAGGGCATAGGCATCCACCCGGATGACCTTAAGCGAATATTTGAGCGTTTTTATAGGGTAGAGAAGAGTCGTTCCAGAGAAAAGGGAGGCACCGGACTGGGTTTAGCCATCGTCAAACATATTCTGGAAGGACATCAATCCAAAATTGGCGTTAGTTCTACTCCCGGCAAGGGGTCGGTCTTTAGTTTTGAGCTGCCGCATGCGGCTAAAACAATGGCCGTTGAGGAAGGCCATTCGAAAAAATAAAACCAAGTGTTTTCAAATAGGCTTTTTTTTATTGGCTAATTTCAGAACTTTGTATCGAAACACAAGGGTATGAAAAAGATCGATTTTAAATCATTGATAGTTAAAGAAACCAATGATTACCTAATAGTCAATAAACCGCCATATTTCCCCACACTGGATGATAGGCATGAGGCGCAAAATATGCTGGCATTGGCAAGACTGGAATTTCCGGACATTCAGGTTTGTCACCGATTGGACAAGGAAACATCGGGTTGTTTGGTATTTGCCAAAAACCCTGATGCTTACCGAAATATTGCCATGCAGTTTGAGGACAGAAAAGTAGAAAAGGTCTACCATGCTGTGGCTGAAGGCATTCATGATTTTGATGGCATAATGGTAGACAGGAATCTTTCGGCCAGCAAAAACGGCATTGCCAGAATCGTACCTAGTGGCAAGGCGGCACAAACCATTTTTAAAACTGTAAAAAGTTACTTTGCCCATACTCATATTGCCTGTAAACCAATAACCGGCCGTCTGCATCAAATTCGAATTCACCTGGCTTACCTGGGTGCGCCCATTTGTGGGGACGAGCTTTACGGTGGCCAACCGCTCTATTTATCAAGTATCAAAAGGAAATTTAATCTAAAAAAAGGTACCGAAGAGCGTCCCATCATGCAGCGGGTAGCCCTCCATGCTTTTGCCATTTCCTTTACAGATCTTTCCGGAGAAAAAATAAGTGCAGAAGCACCTTACCCCAAGGATTTCGCAGTAATGGTCAAGCAACTGGAAAAAACCAGTAAATAGATGTGATTTTGTCAGCATTGTTGCAGAAAAGAGCAACAATACCGCCAAAATCATATCGACGGATATTTTTACTAAACCAGTGGCTGACGCCACTGGCTACAATAATATCACCCCTGCCGGGGTTTAGATTTCGAACAGGTTATTAACTGGTTTAAAAAAATCAATAGACAGGGTCGCTTTACCCTAACCTGCTCTCATTACAAAACTTCAAACCCTGAAGGCCTCCTCTGGGAGTAGTTTAAAACTACTCCCTACCATCCATTTGAAAAGATTACGAGGCATTTGCAATGCCGGCTCCACTAGATAGGATGCAAAAATCCAAAGGCATTACTATAATAAAGGCTACTCCTGCTCATTTCCCCACCTCAAATTGCACCACCATATATCTTAAATGGTCCTCATCATAATCTGGACTGTTTTCATTGTTAAGCGAGAGGTATAAGCCTTCTTCTCCTACAAATACATTAGAAGAAGTATGTACTTGAAATTTATCAAAGACATGTTCACCTATTATATTCAAATCCTTGTCCAAGACCATCACGCCTATAAAAGGCCTCGAGCGGTTTAGCATACTTAGTTTCTCTAAAGAATACTCTCTTTCATCCATATATCCCGGATAAAAAAAACGATAAAAACAATCCCTGTACTTGTCATAAAGAATTATTCCATAAAGGTCATGAATTAATGTATTAACCCTCCCCTCTTCACGGGATCCCGGAATCTCATTTAAAAAATAAAAGCTATTGATATGATCTGACTTAACATCTATCTTTTCAATTACCTTTTCCTTACTCATATCAAACACCTGGATTTCATGATCATACCATGGTGATATATAAAGCTTGTCCTTTCTTCTTGCCCATGAAAAATAGGCTCTTTTTTTTCCTTTGTGCCAATAATCCTTAGCATAATACACATCATACCATTTGGACTGATCTGAAACCATATCATAACTATAGACCAGAGAATGTTTTTGAATGTCTTCTTTATTCATCCCATGATGATTCATAAAATACGGCTGCATGCCAAAAACCTTATCCCCATATCGATGCAATTCTTTATCAAAATCCGAACCCAAATAAGTAATATCTACTTTACCTGAGGTAATGGACTTTTCAAACAGTTTTTCCCCTTTATAATTGATGTAACCTATGGCATGAGGCTCAAAAGTTGCCCAAACTTTATCTTTTTCTAAACCGGCTATACCTGAACTTCTGTTCATACTATTCGGCCCATCGTCTTCCAAAATGATCTCATTGGCCACTTTTCCATCTTCCATATTCATAAATTGTAAACTCATCGAAGTAGGATTCAGGTAAAAAAGGTATTGACCTGAGTCTGATTCTATCAAGTGAGCATAGGGTGGATTTGGTATGGTCAGAACTTCAGGTTTAATTTTTATCTCTTTAACTTTTATTATTTCCAGCAATTTATTCTCTGCTTCTCCCTTACAAGAGAAGAATAACAATAGGCCTATGGTAAAAACATTGCAATGTCTCAATATATTTTTTGTAGAAATTAGC
>NZ_CAXBOC010000304.1:0-7047 GCF_963976465.1 uncultured Cyclobacterium sp.
CCTTTTGTAACTAGATCTCCCAAATCTACAGAGGGTAGAAATATTCCTTCTTCCGGCGCAGGGTGCATCACCTGCAAATGCCCACTTCCCGGTTGATCATCTTCGATTTTGACCATTGCTTTCCTTTCCTTTTTCTGTTGGGGTAACATTCCGAAAAGTTGAAGGACATTTTCACAACCTTCTACCAACTCATCCACACCTTCAGCACGGAAAGCTCCTCCACCATTTTCAGTATAAATTGCCGGAATATTGGCATCTCTCGCCACAGACAAGGTTCTTCCTTCCAATTCGGGGCTTGTACCCCAAACAATAGGCAAGTTAAAGGCTTCTGCCATGGCTCTTTGTGTTTCCAATACCTTTGAGTTGGGGTGGAGCATATAACCTGAAAGTGGAGAGATGTCAAACAAATCACCTCCGGTATGCATATCGATAAAAAAATCTGCCTTTTTAATCATTTCGCTGATTTCCGCCGCCACTTGTTCAGTAATGCTGCCATTGGCATTTCCCGGACAAGTCCTGGCAAGGTCTAGTTTGTCTTCTCCAATGCGTGCTGCGGAGAAGTAGGCATTTCTATTGGTGATCGGTACAAGGGTAACAGAACCGGAAGCCAGCTTACCTTCCAATAAGTTCATTAGCTCTAATACCGCCAAGACAGGTTCGTATTCATCTCCGTGAACTCCTGCAATAATAAGTCCTTGAGGACCTTCTTTTGCAGATTTTATAACTCGGGAAGAAAATAATTTTACCATTCTATTATTAGTTTCTTGTAACTTTCATCCTCACTATTTCCAGACATAATTTTTCTGCCATCAAAGCATGGCCCTTGTCATTGGGATGCACCCCATCCAACAATAATTCTTCCCTTGATGGGTTTTGGGCATAGTAATCAGAAAATAGTCTAAAATTATCTAGGAGTCCTGTATTGTATTTTACCGACAATTTTTTCACTACTTCTACATATTGTGCCAACCTTACATTTTGGTATTCGGGATATTTACCCCTAAGCCCGTTAGGCGCTAATAAAATCACATCAACACCAATGCTCTGAAGCTCCTTAATCATAAATTTAAGGTTACGTTTATACTGCTTTAATGGAATCCTTGATTGTCCATCAGGCTCGGAACCATCAATATGGGCATCGTTTGTCCCAAAACCTATGATTACCAAATCAGGCTCATGTGCCAGCACATCTGTTTCAAATCTGTCCCTAGCATGTTTTATTTTAAACAAATCGTGGTCTTTTATGCTGCCAGTATGACTTCCGGGAATCCCGGAATTAATCACTTCTGCTTCGATACCTTCCGCTGAAAGAAGTGAAGGCAGTCTTTGAGCAAAAACCTGATCAATGGTTTTTCTTGTGGCAGTTATGGAATTGCCAAAAGCGACAATTTTAAGGGCTTGTTCTCCCAATGAGGAAGCTTCTGCCTCAATTTTGGTTTGAACACCATCACCCAAAACCGCCAAGGGAAACATCCATAGAAAAGCCAAAACGAGGATTGTATTTCTTTGCATATATAATTAGATGGTCAGCACAGGTTTTCAAGACTAAATCAACTCAAAAGCACATTATTCTCCATAAAGCCAATCAAGGTCTAAAAGACTTAATCGCGTAATGGAAAGCCCGGTTCCTTGCGGTCTATTTCCGGCACAATAGGAAAGTAGCACCTGCTCATCATTGACAAAATGAATGGCTGTGTAACAATACCAACCATCGGGATCATCTTCGAGTACTTTTTCTTTTTCCCAGGTTTTACCTTCATTCTTGGAAATGGCTATATTTAAAGGAGTCCTTTTCCCCTTGTATAATCCTTCCTTCACCCCATTATTATTCCAAACCATCATAAGGTCTCCAGTAGATGGTATCCTTGCGACAGTAGCAGGGGACAAGGGAGATGCGATTTTCGTGGGCTTTGCAGAAGTCCATTTTTCTCCTGAATTTTTAGAAAAAGCGGCGTATTGTACACCATCATCGGTACGAATGATCATCATTAGTTTTCCGTTTTTCAGCGCTATAAGTCCGGGTTCTTGTAAAATGACTTTTTTAGGACCCCTTACTTCTTTACTTGATTTCCAAGTAGCTCCATTGTCATCTGAAAAATAAGTAAACAAGCGCCCATTATTGTTAAAATCCTCATCCTCTGCTGTTTGATGTAAAGCAACGGGCATAATGAGTCTACCATTGTCCAATTGTATCACCCTGTTATTGTTGAGCACAAAATAACCTTCCCTATCAGTGATACATGGAGTCGGTTCTGACCAGGTTTCTCCTTCATCTTTAGAGATTCGCATTAAAGGTATACAGTCACTTATTCCATTTTTTCTTGCATAAAACAAGGCAATTTCTCCGTTCTGAAGCCTAAGCAATGAAACAGACATTACATTCATTTTCCCATCATTGGGTACTATTACCTTGTCATTATCAGTCCAGGTTTGACCATCATCTTCAGAATACCTCGCAGCCAAATGGGCGGAGCCAAAATCACTCCCGGACTTACCGGTAAAATGGGTATAAATAAACATGATTCTCCCATCCTTTAAGCGAACAAAATCTCCTTCGCTGTTACGGGGATTGTTTTCGCCGGGATCCAGTTGCAGAACAGTTTTTACTTGCTGGGCGCTAACCTCATCCAATAAATGAAAGCCAATCAATAGAAAAAGTAGTATCATTTTATATCTAGTCTTCATATTTAATTTTATTCAGCATTTAACACGTAATCCCCAAAGTATTTGGGATAGCCCCAATGAAAGGCAGTGTCTTTTTGATAGCTATGGTCAGGATATACCTTATTTATTGAGTCAACTTCTGCCCTGATCCTTTTAAAATTAACTGAATCAATAAATGGATCTCTTGTTGTCACTCTCCAATTATTTAGCGCTTCCTTCAACCTCTCCATCTCCTCGCGGTAATCGGGATCTTGTGCCAGATTTTTAAACTCCCAAGGATCATTCTCCAAATTATATAATTCAAAGGCCGGAGGATTCTCCCACCTATCATAGACCACTTTGATTTCATCGGTTGATGTAGCTATTTCTTCCCTTGAGGTGCCAGACAAAACCGTAGGGTAAATGTGATCTGTATACACCGATAAGTAGGGGTCAGGTTCACCACTGTACAAATTGTGAATCAACTTGTATTTGTTGCTCCGAACACTTCTTTTGGGATAAAAATATTTAGCCGTTCCAATCAAACCACCTGCATAAATATACGCATGCCCAGTTGCTTCTCCATTGCCCACCTTTATAAGTGATTTTCCCGGAAGCGCTGATTTTCCTTTGCTGGAAACCGCATCCACGATGGTTGGAAATATATCAATGACGGATGCCATCTGATCATTTATCACCTGCCCTCCGGTTACCCCTTCAGGCCAGGTAATTATCAATGGTATCTTTAGCCCTGCCTCATAATTTGTGGTTTTGCCTCTGGAAAACTGGGCACCATGGTCACTGAGGTAAATAATCAGTGTATTTTTAGCTTTCCCTGTTGCTTTAAGCGAGTCTAATAGCATACCTATTGATTCATCCAAACGATTGATCTGACTATAGTAATCCGCTGTCTGCTCTCTCAATCGTTCTGTGTTAGCACCTACAAAAGGAAGCGTACTTGAAACATTATCCCCTGAAACTTCAATCGTAGGCAAGCCTTCAACCTTTCTTAGCAATGGAAAATGGGCATCCGGGAAATTGACCATAAGAAAAAATGGTTTTTCACCTGCAGCTCTTATAAACTCAGAAGCTTTAATCGCATAATCACCCATTTTTTCCTTGCCAAAGTTTGAACTCTCAATTTCATGAAAGTCGAATGGAAATGCAGATTCCGGATTGACATGCAATTTCCCCAAACAACCTGTACTATACCCTTGTTCTTTTAAAAAGGAAGGGATATTCTCAAAGGCCTTATACATTTCAAAATCATGAGTAGCTAGTCCAATCTGTCCATTTTGATGGGGGTAAAGTCCCGTCAAAATTGATCCTCTGGAGGGGCTACAAACAGAATAGGTAGTATAAGCATTGAGAAACTTAACGCCATTTTCAGCCAATGAGTCAATGGTAGGCGTTGTCACTATGCTATTACCGTAAGCTCCCAGGTCCTGTCCATGGTCCTCGGAAACGATCAAGATTATATTGGGCTTCGTTTGCTCACTATTTTTTAGCTCAGATTCGCATGAAGCCATCATTAACATGGCCAATAAGCCTGATAAAGTCAATTCAAATCTGTTGCTAAATAAAATGCTCATGGTCACCTATTCTTTATAAAACCAGTCCGCTCCCAGTTTGGTGATTTTGGTAACCGAAAGCCCCGTTCCGCCCGGTCTATTACCGGCACAGTAACCCAATAGCACCTCATCACCCACGAAATCCATGGCTATATAACAATACCATCCATCGGGATTATCTTCCAAAGTTTTAATATTTGTCCAGGTTTTACCTTCATCCTTTGAAATTGCTGAGTTAAGAGGCGTTCTGAGCTTAGCAATGTCGGGATCATCCGAAAGGTTATTGTTCCATACTGCCAGCAAATCTCCTGTTCCGGGTATTCTTTCTATAGTCGCCGGAGAGACCGGAGAAACCAAAGTACTTTCTTCTACTTCAGACCAGGTTTTGCCTTGGTCTCTTGAGTAGGAAAAGCACTGCACTCCTGCATCAGTTCGAATAACCATTAGGATGGAGCCATCTGCTAACTCAACCAAGCCAGGCTCTTGCAAAACAATTTCTTTGGGGTTAGGAACCATTTCACTTCTTTCCCAAGTTTGCCCATTATCAGTGGAAGAATAGGCATACAAATCTGCTCTTCCTCTCCATTCCATTCCCGGGCCGGCGTGTTTCGCTACAGCAAGCATCAATGTACCATCCTCCAACTGGACCACACGGTCATTGTTTAAAACAAAATAACCTTCATCATCTGTAATACAGGCTATGGGGTCTGACCAAGTTTTGGCCTCATCTTTAGAAACCCGCATATAGGGGATACAATCGTCTGTATTGTTTTTCCTTAAATAAAACATGGCAATGTCCCCATTTTGCAGTCTAAGCAATGAAACAGACATCACATTCATCCCTCCTTCATTGGGCAAAATCTCGACATCTTCTTTTGTCCAGGTTTTTCCTTTGTCCTCTGAAAACCTCCCTGCCAAATAAGCTGTGGCATGATCACTTGAAGATTCTCCATAATAATGGGAATAAACAAACAGAATTTTCCCATCCTCCAACTCAATAAAATCACCCTCACTGTTTCTTGGGTTATTCTCTCCAGGATTGAGTACCAGGTTTCCCGGAACACTCACAATCTCTTTTTGAGTTGAATTTGTTGTTTCTTCCTGCTCCTCAACCGGTTTATCTCCACATCCACAAGTTACAAATGCTGTTAACACCAGCATTTTGATTGCTCCACTTAATCTGTACATTGCCATTTTCATATCATTTAGTCATAAAATTCGTCCAAACTTAATTTCCTCACTACCAGAGGTATCTTTTCCCTCAGCTTTTCACGTTCTGCAGCCATATAACCAAGCAGTACATCATCTTCTACAAAGGAAATTGCAGTATAGCAGAAAAATCCTTCAGGGTCATCTTCGAGCACTTTTAAATGCATCCAGCTTTTCCCCTCATCCTTTGAAATAGCTGCTGTAAATGGCGTTCTGAAAGTGGCTGTTTCTTTTACTAAACCTTTATTATTGTTCCAGATCAACAACAGGTCCCCCGTTGCCGGAATTCTTTTTAGAGAAGCAGGAGCTCTTGGTGAAGCGATGTCAGAAGGGTATACCTCTTCCCAACTTAGACCCTTGTCTTTAGATTTGCTTAGGTACTGAACACCACGATCCGTTCGCAACCACATCAAAACCTCACCATTTTCCAATAAAACCACTCCGGGTTCTTGCACAACCACCTTGTCATTATTAGGCATTTCCTGACCCGAATGCCAGGTTTTCCCATTGTCATCAGAGTAATAGCAATAAATAGTCCCGCGCATACTAAAATCGTTGCCGGCAGTTTTATGTAGAGAAACAGGTGCCAGCAGTCTTCCACCGGGGAGTTGAATTACCCGATCATTATTTAGTACAAAGTATCCTTTCTTATCTGTGATTACAGGTACTGGTTCAGACCAGGTTTTGGCCTCGTCATTGGAAATCCGCATCATGGGAATACAATCATCCAAAGAATTTTTTCTGACATAAAACAAGGCAATTGCACCATTTTTTAACCTCAGGAAAGAAACAGACATCACATTCATGCCTCCTTCATTAGAAACGATTACCTCATCTTTGCCGGTCCAGGTATTGCCACTGTCCTCAGAATAACGCCCGGCGATCAATCCACTGGCATGGTCCCCGGATCCCCCTTCAAATTTGGAATAGGCAAATAAGATCCTTCCATCGTTCAACTGGATAAAACTCCCCTCACTATTTCTAGGTGGCAGCCCATCTTCTCCAATATGAAGCACAATTTGTGATGGATTGAGGAGTGTCTGAGCTTTAGAAAAACTCCCTGCACCTAGAAGGTATACACCAAAAAGTAATACTAACTTAAATTGTTTCATAATTAATGGTTTGCACCTTCTCATTTAGTGTTCTCCTTCATAATAAACACCTCCGCAGGTCGGAGCTTCAGGATCAAAAATCCCTAGGGATTTGAACATCAATCTTGCTATCTCTGAATGACCATCACCATCCGGATGCAGTGGATCATTGAGCCATTCTTTATAGACCTTTACGCCATTTGGATTTTGGAATTCTTCACACCAATGCCCATAGTTATCAACCAAAATCACCTGCTCTTTTTCCGCAATATTTTTTATTACTTTCACGTATTTCTCCAGACTTGCTCTCGAAGGATCTAAGGCTTGGATAATAGGATTAGGGGTATGCAGTATAGGAATGGCCCCAAAACCTCTAAACTTCTTCACCAAACTGATCATATTTTTCTCGAAAGCATCTAGTGGGACCCTCCCCTTGGCACAATCATTTGTACCTATCATTATTGACACCACATCGGGCTTAAACTGGCTGACCCTCCATTCAAAATCGGCAAGGATATTCCGGCTAGTATTTC
>NZ_CAXBOC010000305.1:0-7042 GCF_963976465.1 uncultured Cyclobacterium sp.
GGACAAGGTTTCCAGGCCATTTAAGAGTGAGTCGGTATCGTCATAGCACCTGCTTTCACAAGGAAACATGGCCTTGGATTCTTCAAACCCTTTTCCAACCCCAATAAAGAGGTCTATCTCATACTGGCCTAGCAGCCAGGCTATTTTTTTAAAAGTGGTAGCCACATCTCCATCTTGTTGAATTTCTGATAGAATAAGTATCTTTCGGCCACTTGTAGTGACTTGTTGGCTCATAAACTCTAAGGCCAATTCCAGTCCTGCAAGGTCATTGTTATAACTGTCATCAATCAGTTTGCAGCCGTTTAGACCGGACTTCAGGGTAAGCCTCATGTCAACAGCATGTAGCAGTTCCAGTCCTTGCTGAATCATGGCAGGTTCCATCCCCAAACTAAGGGCAGCGGTGATTACATGCCTCAGGTTTTCCAAAGAGGCCTTGTCTCTGAATGAAGTGTAAAATGTAAAAGTTTGCAGGTCTTTGCCCATCATATAAATCTTGGTGCCATTCCGATGAGACTTAACCGACAGGACATAATCAGCACCGGGCTTGTCAGACCAGCTAATGAGTACAGAAGGGTCAAAAGTTGAGGTTAAATGCTTATTTACTAACTCCTGATCCTTATTGTAGACCAAGAATTTGACTTCTTTAAAAAGCTTGCACTTTTCAATGATCTTTGATGCTGTATCCTTAAAATTCTCATCATGGGCACTTCCAATATTGGTGAAAATACCAAGTTGGGGCTGGATGATCTCCTGCAAAGCCTGCATTTCATTGGGAGCAGAAATCCCCGCTTCAAGTAGGGCAAGTTGGTGTTGAGGATTTATTCCCAACGCTGAAAGTGCTACTCCTATTTGACTATTGTAACTTTTGGGGCTTTTCCATAAATTATATTTGGCTGACAATACCTGAGCCAACCATTCTTTAACAATGGTCTTCCCATTGCTTCCGGTAATTCCAATAACAACTCCAGCAAAAGCCTCTCTGTTGATTTGTGCCAATTGTTGTATTTCCTTTAAAGGGGAAGAAGAAAGCAGAATATTGGCATTCTTTAGCTCTTTTAAGAGAGGACGAGGACAGTGATTGGGCAATACGAAGTTTCGCACACCTTTGGCAAAAGCATCTGTTGCAAATTCCCACCCGGCATGTCTCGATCCCTGCAGTGCGATAAAAAGGGTTTCTTTTCCGGTGTGAATTTTTCTGGAGTCAATAACCGCAAAAAGAATGCTGTCATCAGGACTGCCATGGATAAATTGACTGCCATTATTTGAAGCGAATTGAGAGAAATTGATCGTTTGCATTGGTGTTTCAGCTGGGTTAAGCAATTGTAACTTCAACAAATTTAGAACTAAAATTTTTAGCTAAGATTGTTTAGTACAAATAATAAAATTCTTTAACAAGGCTTTATAGGATAGGCTTAAGGCCTTGTTTTTCATTTGTATAAGAATAAATAATTGTTTATTATTGATTTATAAACAGTTAATTGAAGTCTTTCTTCGCCCATTTACGAACAATATCATGATTTGTCAAAATAATATTCGGATTCTTTCCAATATGCCTTTTATTCTAGGGGGCTTATTTTTCTGCTTTATATCCGGAGAAACTTTTTCACAAAATGATGACGGTAACGTTTACAATTATGTGCAACAAAAAGCGACTTTGAAGAAGACTGAAATGATTCAAGGAGAGAATTCTGAAAATAATAAAAATCGCTTCATTGGTTACGACAAAGAATTGATTCAAAAATCATCTCAGTCAAAAGAAATTTTGCTTCAGGAAAAAAAGGCCGATGGGGTGAAAAATAGCACTGCAAATGAGGAAACATCAACCCTTTCGCTTAATATATTTCTATATGTATTAGATACTTTTAAAGAGGATTGAATGTAGACTTTTTCCTAATCTACTGCTTTAATTTTTTATTTTTTTGTATGTCTGAGGGGATTTTATTATTTTAGTTTATAATGATAAACCCCATGAAAAACTTAAACTTACTAATGCTCGTTGGCATATTTGCCGCTCTTTCACTTGTCATGACTTCTAAAGCTCAAGAGATTGGGCTACAACTATATAGTTTAAGGGAGCAAATGAAATTGGATGTTGAAAGAAATCATGAACTTATCCAGCAATGGGGCATCCGTTATATTGAGGGGGGAAGTACCTATGAAATGAGTGATAAAAAATACAAAGCCCTCCTGGAAAAATATAACCTTCAAATGATAAGCGTGGGTGGAGCCTATGATGAGCTGATCAATGATCCTGAAGCAGTGATAAAAAAGGCCAAAGATTTTGGTGCCAAGTACATTGTAACTTTTTGGATTCCACATAATGGAGCATTTGACCTTGAAAAAGCAAAAGAAGCGACTGAGCTTTTTAATGAATTTGGCAAAAGGGCAAAAGAAGAGGGATTAACATTTTGTTACCACCCACATGGCTATGAATTTAAGCCCCAGGGCGAGGGAACACTTTTTGACTTTATGCTGGACAATGCCACAGATTTTAAGTTTGAAATGGATGTGTTCTGGGTAAAAATGGGTGGAGGAGACCCTTTGGAAATTTTGAAAGCGCATCCTGACAAATTTCCATTGTTACATTTAAAAGACAGAAAGAAGGGAACCCCGGGAAGTAGCGATGGAACAGGCGACGTAGAATCGAATGTGGTGCTTGGAAAAGGCGATATTGACATCAAAAATATTATTTTGCAAGCGAAAAAAGGAGGCACACAATTTTTGATAATTGAGGATGAGTCTTCCAAGTCGGTGGCCCAAATTCCACAGTCCGTATATTACATCAACCAGGCTTTAAACAATTGATTTAAAAACAGTAGAATTTTATGTTCATAAATATTAAAGTATTGTTAATCATCATTGGGCTAGGCTTCAATAACCCAGAGCCCATGCTTACTTTGGACTATGATGATTTTAAAAATAAAATTGAGACGAAGTCAGATGAATTGAGGATCTATAATTTCTGGGCCACATGGTGTGCACCTTGCATCAAGGAAATGCCTTACTTTGAAGCTGCTGTAAAAAATATGGAAAACACCAAGCTGGTATTTGTGTCCATAGACGACGCTAGAAAACCGGAGCGGGTAGAAGCCTTTATTGATAAACTGGAGATAATGTCACCGGTTTGGTTGCTCAGTGAAAAAGAACAAAAAAACTGGAAGAGGCAGCTGGAGAAAGATTGGTCAGGGGCCATTCCGGCCACCTTATTTGTTGCTGCTGATGGCAGCAGGCATTTTCATACTGGGCTTATGAGCGAAGAGAAATTCAAGGAGCTCATTGCAGCCTATCGATAAATAATACCAAAATGATGGAGCTAGCCGATATTGTAGCATTATAGCTGTAGTGCAAAAGCCTTCCTGTGTATGGGAAGGCTTTTACTTTTTATTGCACTTATTTTTTTCAATCGAAATACAAGAATTTCTTTTTTCCTTCATTTTCTACTTTTAAATATACCTGGTGAAGTTTTAAAAACTTAAGTCGATAATTTTTTGAAAAACCACCTTCTTCTTGAATTTTGTCTTTCAAAAGCACTTTGTGATCTGTTCTAAAAATAGTGACTTCTGTGCCCGGATCTGTCAGGCCAAGTACCTTAAGATTGAAGCTTTTCTCATCGATTGGTTTGGCATAAGCCATCAGTTTCTTTTCTACTTTTTTATAGCTGTTTATTTCAAAAATTTGCGCTTCCTCTTTGGTTTCAAGCTTTACTCTGTATTGGCCCTCAGGGACACTGCTTAAGTTGAAAGGAATATTTTCAGGACCTTCCACTGTGAAAAAATTCCTGCTTATGATTATGTTATTCTTATCATAAATGCTTATTCGGACTTTTCCTATGGAGTCAGCTAATTTAATGATAAACCTTTGTTCTTTTGTTTCTACGGAGGAAACTTCCTTTAGGCTTTTATCCCATGCAAAACTTGAATAGGACATTCCAAATACGAGAAATAATGTTACTAATGCTTTCATGATATTGTGAAGTTTAGAGGTTTTGTTGTTTTCTCGATTATTGCCAAGCACATACCAAATCGATGAAAGCAGACGAGCCCTAAACCCAATAGTGACTTATTTTAAAGCTGATGCACCTTAAAAGATCAGGCAGATTAGGATAAGTTGTATCAAAAGCGGACAATCGGACGGTTCTTTGTTAAAGCACCGTTCATTATTTTACCATAAAAACTTGCTCAAACCTTTTAAAAAATAATGTAAAAAAAAATAATTAAAAATATAAGTAGTTGATAATGTGGGTAATAATTTGGTTTTACTGATCGATTCCGAACAGTAGTTGTTTTGAAAACGATCAATGGTTTTAAGCTAAATTTAGTTGAAATAAGTGAAATCTGCTTTTTGCAGGAGCTGGAATTAGCAATACAGGATGCTTGTTGCTTCTGATCACCCCTTTATTCGCATTTTTTAAATGAAAGTAGAAAGAAGAAATATTAGAAACGAGCAGTTTTGTTCTTCCTTCGCTTAAAAGCACCCTTTCTCCGTTTATTGTTGCTATAAAAATTATAGAGAAAATTAATGGTAATCAGGGTTACGGAAATTGGAATGAAAAAAGAGGGCATCATTGTTTTTATACCAAAAAGGATAAATAAGGCTGCAATGATTCCTATTTTAAATGAGGTATGGCTTTCCGGATAAGTACTGCTAATCAAAGCCAAACTGGCAATTTCTACAACGATTAAAACCATGATCATATAGGTAAACGCAGTAGCTGCAGTTATTCCGGTACCTATAAAATACCAAGCAAGAAGCGCTAAAATAAGGATTAGGCTTATGCTGTGGAGGGTAAAATTGATTTTTTCTTTCATGGGTTTGGGTTCAAAGTCACCTTAATTTAATATTATTTCTCTTGATTCCAAAATAACAGTAAGTTTTCATGGGGCCTTTAACGACTTGTGTTGGTTTGCATTGACTATTGCAAATAATCTATTGTGGATGTCATTTTTTTAGCGCATGCTGCTATTCAAATGAGGAATAGGTGTCCTTCGCTTTTAATTGGAGGTTCTACATAGCACCGCTAAGCTAAAATCTCCAAACGACCTGATTATCCCCTGATTGCAACAATTCCAGGAAACACCTGAAACCCTATTACACAATCCGGGTTTAGGGCATTTATAAGAAAAGGCTTTTAATAGAGGTAGCCTCTATATTTTGGTCTAATAATTAAGATATCCTATAGTTTCCCCAACCATTTTAAAAGGGTATTGTAGGGTTTTGACCAGGTGCGCTGAAACCTAAGCGGGCCATTTAATTCTTGTTCAAAGAAAGACCTATGATGGGCATTTAGGTAAGCAATCCTTTCTTTCTTCTTTTGATTGGTACCTGTTTTCTTGCGTTTGCTTGTGGGCGTTAATCGATAGTAAAAACCTATAAATGGGAGTTGGATGACGTCTCCTCCGTTTTTTAGCATTTTGATCCAGAACTCCCAATCTTCACGTCCCATGCTCATGTCCTCAGAAAAACCGCCAATTTCAAGAAAGTCTGACTTACGGAACAAAGCAGCGACAAAGATCATATTGTCTCTGGCCAGTTGATTACGACTAAAGGGTTTTAACTTCCAGGGTTTTTGGCCGCTTTCATTGAATTTGACAGCTTGGCAATAAACAACCTTTACATTGAGATGGTTAGTCAATGTTTCCACCCCTTTTTCTAGGTATTGTGTTGAGATAAGATCATCTCCATCCAAGGGTAGGATATAGCTTCCCTTAGCCGCTCTTATCCCCTTGTTTCTGGCTTTGGCAACTCCCCCATTATCCTGGTCCAGCACCTTTATTTCGCTATGTTTTTTTGCCAGTTGATGGGCAATTGTCAAGGAGTTGTCCTTCGATCCATCATTTACAATAATAATTTCTAAAGGTTTATAAGAGGAAGCCAAAACAGATTGAACCGTTTCTTCAAGATATTTGCCCTGATTATAACAGGGAATCACAATGGATACCAGTGCCTTAGTCATCAATGAAAGAATTTTTGGAACATATCGTTAATGGGTTCTTTAAGTGCCAAGGTATTTGGGCCAAACTTTCTGATGCTATAGTGGTTTTCTCTCAAGATTCTTAAGCAGGAATTGTAATCGCTATTATTGAGACCAACATTTTCAAAAATGATGGCTTCAGGTTGAGTTTTGGGAATGTCAAAGATGCGGATAACCTCTAAGTCATAACCCTCCGCATCAATTTGCAAAAGGTCTATCTTTGAAATTTTGTATTTTTCCAAAAGGCTTTTCGGAGAGATCACAGCAACGTCTTCATGGTTTACCCATTGGCTTTTGTCTTTGGGTATTGCGATTCCAAATTTTTCACAGTTTGAGGCAACTATCCCATCTTCAAAGGCTTTGAGAATTTTTTCCTTTGAAAATGAGGTCAATCCTGTCGCCCACCTCATGTCTGAAAAACCAATTTTATAGATGGGTTGGCAACCGTCTTTTTCCCCTATGACGGCACATAGGGTATTGATTCCCTTATTTTTTACATATATCTTTTTTAGGTATTGATGGTATACTCCCGGTTGAGGTTCTAGCAAAACACCCTTCCAGTTGTCTCTTTTTATAAATTTATGAATGGGATCATGTGTAATACCATCATTGGCACCGATCTGAATAACCGTAAAGTTATTTTTTTTAGACTGGGAGAATAGGTTCAGAAAGTCACTTAGGCTTCCCTCCTTCGGATTATAAAAGTATTTGTAAAAGCCAATGAAAGCAAGATTATTAGAGGCACTTAAGTTGAACCGTAAAGACTTGTATTGCTGCTGTAGTTTTCGCTTTAAGGATATTAGTGAATGATTTTTGTGCATCAATCAAAGTTATTAAAATTTGGGTGCTTTACAAATTCAGAAAATTTTATGATGTTAAATATTCACTAATATCCTATTTGTCCTTTGTTTAAGGATTTGCGATAAGTTATAATAATCCTCTAAACTGATTTAAAAACCTAATGTCATTTTCGGTGAATAGCCTGAGGTCATTGATTTGATACTTCAACATGGCAATTCGCTCTATGCCCATACCAAAAGCAAATCCGGTATATTTATCAGGGTCAATTCC
>NZ_CAXBOC010000306.1:0-7027 GCF_963976465.1 uncultured Cyclobacterium sp.
CCCTGCAGCGCCGATGGTACTGGTGCGCCACGGCGCATGGGAGAGTAGTGCCTGTTCCGCCTCATCTGGATCGCCGCCTTCATTTAGACCCTTAGAGCAATCTAAGGGTCTTTTTTTATGCCCTCTTTTGTAGTTTAACCTGCTTAAACCCCTAACTTTTTTAGAATGCGGCCCTAACCTAGGCTTCAAGGTGTTGAAATATACCTTATATAATCACTCAGCAAACCACTAATCCGTATAGGGTGCTCTATACTGGCCAAATACAGACGTATTCGAATCAATAATTATAATTGAAGTGTATTCAACCAAAATAAAATCATTAGTAAAATAGAAAGGTGTAGATGCAATCTACACCCAGTTCTTATTCCAATTTAGACCCATATGGGACAACTTATCCATAAGACCCAATCAAGAAACATCGGACGGGCCAAAACTACGAGGAATTGCCGAGCAATGTGAGGTGAAAGCCATTCTATGATTTGTTTTCTTCGACTTTTGATTCGGTTCCTGAGCCGAGTCGAAGTCTACCCAAAAAGGCGCTTCTCTTCATTAACGAAAGTTGAAAACTTTCTTTATGATAGGTCTAAGTTACGCTTCGCTAAACTTAGACCAGATCGTGGCTCTAATGTAGGATTCAAGATTTTGAATTCATACCTAATATGATAATCACCTAGTAAACTATGAATCTGTATATGTTCTATATACAGGCCAAATCCAGACTTATTCGAATCATGAATTATAAGTACAGCGTATTCAACAGAAAAACATATTGGTAAAATAGAAAGGTGTAGATGCAATCTACACCTAGTTCTTATTTTTGTTATAGATTAGATGGTTCTATTTAGTTTTGTAATATCCTAAACACTTTCAACATTACATTTCATTAAAAAGGCCTACTTAAAGGTTCGGGTGAATGCGGTATAATACGCCCTTAATGCTAAAGATCTCCTCGTTTAACTTCAATTTTGTTTAGTATCAAAAATTCCAACAGCTCTTCTAATTTATCCGGGTTCTTTATAACCCTAAGTTTATATGTATTATTATTTACATCAATTTCGAGGATTGGAACGCTTTTGAAAGCACTAATAATAGCAATTATGCCCAATCCAACTAATACCAAGACGGCAATAAAACCATTGCCAATCATATTATAAAACCTTACAGGCTTTTCGCTCACAGATAGCCCATCAATTAAATGATAGGTTATAATTGAAGCCAGGGTTAAAGATGCTAAACCTATAATCAAAACCACCATCCAGTTTTTAATTGATTTACCTCTTATCAGGTTGGCACTTTCTACTTCATTATAAGGTATTAACTGATAAGTGAATTTATTTCTAAGCAAATGGATGCCTTGGGATGTTAATTTGAAAGTTAATTCAGTTATCGCTGTCATAAATATGGTTTCAAATTGTTTTAGGTCTAATTGTTAGAAATCAAAATCTCCATTCATTTTATCGGTTCCATTGCTATCACCAATTTTTTATTGTCCGGGCTCAATGAAATTCTGCTGATGTTATGGTATTCCGGAATAGTTAATGTAGCTATTTCTTCCCAATCAGTCCCTTTGCTAATGTTTTTTAAATAGATGGTATCTTCCCGAGCCATTATAAGGTTGTTCTTATCAATCCATACAAAGTCTTCGCCGCCGGCTAATGCTATACCTATGGATTTTGATTGTCTGCTTTTTACATCAAAAGCTTTTAATTCATAAGTTTCTTTGCCATTAGATACGATATTTGAGCTTTTGTCTATATACACAATATCATTTGTACCTGGTCTTTGGCTTAGGCAGCGTCCCGGATTTTTTGCGACCTCAAATATATCTTCTCTGCTGTAAGGATAGACCATTCGGTTTGGTGAACCTACCAGGAACAAGGCAGCTGTCTCCCCATGCCAACCATAATATCCTACGGGTTCGATGTCGTCGTACAAAAGTTCCGGTTCCCCGAAATTTATCGGATATAACCATATGCGCTGACTGCTGTCTTTTTCCACCCTTACAGTGGAAATAAATTGACCGCAACTTGTTAGCTTAGGTGAGAACTCATCTAGCTCGGGAGTTCTTGTCATATTGGTGTATTTATCCGTAGCTAGATTATATAAGATTACATCAAAATTACCTGCCTGATCTTGAGAGGTAAATACCAGTTGACTTTTATTGATAAAAGAAGGTTGGTTATCATATCCATCTCCTTTTGA
Source organism: uncultured Cyclobacterium sp. (assembly GCF_963976465.1). NCBI lineage: Bacteria > Pseudomonadati > Bacteroidota > Cytophagia > Cytophagales > Cyclobacteriaceae > Cyclobacterium > uncultured Cyclobacterium sp. The sequence goes on from NZ_CAXBOC010000306.1 coordinate 2,203, forward strand.
TATTTTTTTTACTGTCTCGGGGTAAATAGTAAAACCAAACAAATTCTTCTTGCATTCAAGAAGAAAAAGATCGGTGTCTTCTTGAGCTATAAGCAAGCTACTGTTTAATAAAAAAGCAGTGAATAAAAGTGTTTTGAAATATTTTGGAAACCTGAAAAGGTGGGGATTGCTCATTTTACTCTTATTTATCATTTATCTCGATCTTTAAATTTTTAATCTTTAGTATCTCAATTATGATTTTCTAATGTACAAAAAGCTATTCGTTTTCATCATTAATTTTATTTTAATTCAAAACTTCTCTGATACTAAAGCTTTCCTTGCGTTTGGGATATTCTTCCAATATTTTCTGTCCGTTATTGAACGTTATTTGTACTTTTAACGAACACATCTTTTGCTTAAATAGGCTCCTATTCGCTCCATTGCTTTATTTTATAACTGGCATTCTATTCGTATATTGATAGACATGAAAGTAATCAACTCAGGGATTCTGGAATTGATTTTATGGACAATTGCTCTTTTAGGTTTGTACACTGCCGGTGCAGACACTTCGCATTCCTTTAGTCTTTGTCCGCTTGATTTATTAGGGTTCACCTGGTGCCCTGGCTGTGGTATTGGTCGATCCATTCATTATTTAATGCATGGAGATTTCACCACATCTTGGGCCTACCATCCATTGGGAGGCTTTGCTTTCTTAGTAATAATATTAAGAATAATTGAATTAATAAAATTAAATTTAAATAAGAAATTATGGCAAATGTATTGAGACACCTTCCGGAACTGGAAGGAATGGAATTGGGCTATATCCAAGGAATATTGAAAGACATGAATGAGGAGCAAGCAAGTTTATTTGCTCAGGTATATCGTGCCAGAAGGAAGGATAGCCAAATGATTTTAATATTAACACTGATAGGTTTTTTTGGTTTTGCCGGATTGCATCGTTTTATTCTAGGGCAAATTGGCCTGGGGATTTTATACCTACTTACCGTTGGCTTGTGTTTTATTGGAACCATAGTAGATTTGGTCAATTACAAAAGCTTGACTTATGAGTATAACATTAAGATTGCCCATGAAACACTTTCCTTATTGGCTGTAAGTGATGATTTCAAAACGAATAATGATGCCTTTAAAAATAAAAACGATGCATAAATATCCCCTATTATTTTTGTTTGTCCTTGTGGGGTTCTCGGGAATACAAATTTCTTGTAACCCGATATCCATGGAAACCATTAGTGATATTGAGTCTACTTATGATGGCATCACTAAAGTTAATGTAAATGGTGGAGCACTTGAAATCAGTTATACCGGAAGGGATGAAGCTGAAGAAGTGGTTTTAAATGCTTTTGTGGAAGCAAGTGATGCACAAATGGAAGGAGTGACGGTAAAGAAAATTGGAGAGGAGTTGTTTGTAGATTTTGAACCTAGGGATGATTTTGGATCCTTTTTCTCCTCCTTTAAAATAAAAGGGTTTATCAGTATCTCAGGCCCTTCAGATATGGCTTTAGATATCCATACTTCATCGGGTACCATGGAAGTGTTTAATGTTGAAAATGAAGATATTGTGCTTAAAGGAAGTTCCGGAAAGATTGAAGCAGAGAACCTTAGCTCTCCAAATTTAAGCGTGAGAATCTCTTCAGGAAAACTGGAGCTTGAGAATATCCAAGGTGACTTGAATTTAGAATTGTCTTCTGGAATGGGAACATTGGAAGGGATGAAAGGTAATGTTAAGTTTAGGGGCTCAAGTGGCATGGTTGTTTTGACTGATATCGATGGGCTTGTTTCCGGAAGTATGAGTTCAGGAAAAGCCGATTTAAATAAGATCACAGAATTAGGTGAAATCAGTTTGACATCCGGTATGTTAGTGGCCAATGATTGTGGGCTAGGGCCGGAAACTAACCTGTCCGCTTCATCCGGTTATATGAAAGTAAATACCAATTCTTCCCTAAAGGATTATAATTTTGATTTCAGGGTAGGCAGTGGGAGGCTTAGTATCGGGGATCAATCAAGTAGTGATGATTTACTAATTGACAATGCCGCCGGGCTGACCATAAAAGGTAAAATCCAATCGGGTAAAATGGTAATTGATGATTAAAAATTTACGCATTCAAGCGATATTAGGCAGAGCCTTAGTTTAAGAAACTCCGAGTGCAAGATCGGAGTTTTTTATTTTAATAGGAATAGTTTAGTTATGGGGGATTGCCCTAAATTAATGTCTTAAAAAAAATATAGGCACAAAAAAAAAGCAACCTTTGATGATTGCTTTTCACTACTGATGTCAATGTTATGTTATGCGTTTACTACCTTCACATTCACTGCATTCAGACCTTTTCTTCCTTCTTTAAGATCAAAGGATACATCATCGTCTTCTCTGATTTCGTCAATTAGTCCAGAGACATGCACAAAATACTCTTTTGATGATTCATCATCAATAATAAAACCGAATCCTTTAGATTCATTAAAAAATTTTACTTTTCCTGTGTTCATAATATAATTAATTGATTGTATTTATTGAGGTAAAGGTAATGAATCTTTTGGCAAAAAAAACTCTTGTATAAAAATATTTTCAGGAATTAAAAGATTACATAAAATGCATTGGCCAAGAAATGGCCAAAAACAGTAAGATTCAACCCTTTAATTGGATTATTATCTCATTAATTCTATGCCTTCTTCCTTACATTTTTGAAATTCATTTTCAGGCCAAATTCCCGATTGTACCTCTCCAATGTGCTTTTTTCTTAGCAAGAACATACAGGTTCTGGACTGACCAATTCCACCACCTATACTTTGAGGCAATTCCCCATTTAATAGCTTTTGGTGGAAAAATAAACCGGCTCTTTTTTCTTCACCGGAATTTTTTAACTGATGAGCCAAAGTTTCGGCATCTACTCTTATGCCCATGGAAGAAAGTTCAAAAGAGTTTTCCAATACAGGGTTCCAAACCAAAATGTCTCCATTCAACCCTTTATGGCCTTCGGAATTATAGCTACTCCAGTCGTCATAGTCCGGTGCTCGGTCATCATGCTTTTCCCCATTACTTAATTTATCTCCAATACCTATTAAAAATACAGCGCCATGTGCTTTTGTGGCTTCATATTCCCTTTCTTTTGGGCTTAAATTGGGGAAAGCTTGTAGCAAATCCTCCGCCTGAATAAATTTAATATTTTCCGGCAATATTGGGCTAATCTGAGGGAAAATAGAAACCACACTTTTTTCCATTTCTTGATAAATCCCATAGATGCTTTCCACTACCTCTTTGAGATAATCTAGATTTCTTTCGGAAAGATTGATTTTTTGTTCCCAATCCCACTGGTCCACATACAATGAATGCTGCGGGGAGTAGTCTTCATCAGGTCTTAATGCCCTCATGTCAGTAATTATGCCCTCACCATCTTCGGTTTCAAGCTCGGCCAATTGCCATCTTTTCCATTTTGCCAATGATTGCACCACAACGCCGGGAGCATCCCCTTGATTTTTTATTGGAAATTTCACAGGCCGTTCGGTACCACTTAGGTCATCGTTTATACCTGTTCCATCCATTATGATCAATGGGCAAGACACCTTGAAAAGGTTTAACTTTTCGGACATCATCTTTGGGAATTTTGTTTTGATGAGGTCTATGGCTTTTTCTGTCTCTCTCCTGTTTAACAAGGATTTGTATTTCAGCTCGCTCGTTGCTGCCATGTTTTTTTATTTACTATGTTCACGATTTATCGTTCTTCTCAAAATCGGCCCAATATTAAGGAAAAGAATTGATTCAAGAAAATATCCTGTTTGTTTGCCTGATTTAAGGCAAGAAATTAATATAAACGGGTTTATGAACCTCAAATTTGGTATCTGTTGGCTTCAGCTCACCGGATTCAAGGTCTCTTTCAAAAGTAATGATGGTATTTGAATCTTGGTTTCCAGCCAAAAGGTATTTCCCATCATTGGTGATATTGAAATTTCTTGGAGCTTTTCCCATGGAAGATACGGTTTGTACATGGGTTAAGTCCCCATTCCCTTCGATTTTAAAAACGATAATTTCATTGGCCTCACCGCGGTTAGATGCGTAAAGGAATTTCCCGTCAGGACTAAGTCTTACTTCTGCAGCTCCAACTTTGCCTTCAAATCCCTCTTCAGTCAATGGGTGGGTAGCTTGATGCTTTAACTCACCTTGCTCATAGGAATAAACCCCTATTTCTGCTGATATTTCATGAATTAGGTAAAGTTTATCTCCTGTGCTGTTAAAGACCATATGTCTGGGACCTGCACCGGGAGCTACTTTTAACCTGAAAATAGGTTCCGTATTTACGGGCTTTTCCAAGCTACTGTCAAATTCATACACTACCACTTCATCAGTCCCAAGATCCGCAATGAATAGGTTGCCATCATTGGGATGGAAAATAGCTGCATGTACATGGGGTTCTTTTTGTCTGTTGGTGATCACACTACTTCCTTGGTGGGCAATAACTTGGGTGACAGGCTTTACTTGCCCGTTTTCTGCGATAGGGATTACAGAAAAATCACCGGAACTATAATTGGCCGTTACGGCAAAAGATTCACTTGGATCCAATGTGATGTAACAGGGTGATTTAGCGGCTGCTTTCACCGAATTAAGCTTCGCTAACTTCCCATCCTTAAGGCTGAATGCGGTGATTTTACCTCCTTCTTCACCTCCGTTTTCTTCCACTGAATAGACCAAATCTTGGGCTTCGTTGGCAATAACAAAGGAAGGGTTTTCTACGGCTGCTGCTGTGCTGATGGTTTGAATATTGCCTTCATCAGGATGAAAGGACATCAGGTGAATGCCTTGTTCCGGAGACTTGGTATAGGTCCCCAATAGAAACAA
>NZ_CAXBOC010000307.1:0-7003 GCF_963976465.1 uncultured Cyclobacterium sp.
AGCTGCCCCTGCCATAAAACTCATGATGCCGTCTCCTGACCCATCCACAAATAATGGTGCTTTGAGTTTATATTGGATGGAATTCTGACTACAAAAGGCCATGACATGGTCGATAGAGTCATTTCCTTTCTTTTCTAAATCATACATGGCCGTATTCAAAAGAAGCCTGATGTTTGGCAGTGCTGTCACCTTTTCAATAAGGATGGTATCCAATATCAAAGGATTTCCTTCAGGGTTACGGTATAAGTTCTCCAGAAGAATTTCATCGATAACTCCTCCTTCCCTCGCCCAACGATTATTATTACCCATATGGGATGTTGCACCGAGAATCCATAAGCGAATCTCAGATGAGCCATTGCCACCCAATACGGGCCTATCTTGCACCAACACTACATTGACACCTTGCCTTGCTGCTGTGATCGCACAGCAGGTTCCTGCAAGCCCTCCTCCTACAATTACAAGGTCTGAATCAATGTATTCAGTTTTAAGCGCTCGCTTCTCTTGCGTATAATTTTCTTTGATCATTAATTTTACTGAATTCAGGTTTTTACTTTATATTTTGAGCTTTCGCTTGTTTACTTGAATAATGGACAGCATAATATCCCAGGAGAAAAATTAGCGTCCCCATGATAAAAAGATAAATGCTTCCTCCTCCTCCCCATATCCCAAGTCCAAAAAACAACAAGCCAATGCCAATAAATGCCCAGCCCATTACTTTATAACCATAGGTATTTTGAATTTGACCATCATTTAAACTCTCAGTCAAACCACTCCTTTTGTTCCTCTCTAAATAGTTTTCATATTGCTTGAATTGCGGATTTTCAACTTTACCATAAATTTCATACAAGGCCAATAGTGCAATAGGTAAAAACACCCCTACGATCATTTCACTGCTTCGCCCCAAGGAAAAGGAGAATAAAGCCGGGGAAATAAATTTGAAAAAGAGGTTGATTAAAAGACTCAGTCCGGTAACTACTAAAATGGAAGTTCCTGTTTGCCTTTTAGAAAAAAGTCCCCAGATAGCGGGAGCATATAATGCCCCGCCCGTAACAGCCCCAATACTTAATACCACTTCCACTATACCTCCTGCGAGCGGTACCATAAATGCTACAGCTATGGTGCCCAAGCCAAAGAGTAGTGTTGCTATTCTGGCTACTTTCATCAGGGTCTTAGGTCCGGCCTTTGGGTATAGAGGCTGGTAAACATCATTGGTCAAAACTGCAGCAGCAAGGTTCAGAGAAGTGTTTACTGAGCTGGCTGTGGCAAAGATCATTCCTCCAAGCATTAAACCCAGCATTCCCACCGGTAACACACTCATGCACATTCTCAGGTAGGCTCCCTCAGTTTCTAAGCCAGTCAGACTGGGGTCCAAAACCCGATAAATCATAGGGGGCAACATCCAAATCAATGGACTAATTAAATACAAGACCCCAAAAAGATAGCCCACCTTACTCGCTGAGCTTTTATCTTTCACGGAAGTATATCTTTGCACATAAGCCCAATTGCCACCGATAAAAATGGTATTGTACCCAACAAATGCCAAAATGAACCAAAAGGTGTACTCTCCATTGAATAGATTAAAAAACGTGTCAGGCGCTTCAGCAATAAATTGATTCATACCTCCTACTTTTTCCAAAGAAAGCGGTAAAACAATCAAAACTGCTGCAGTAAGAATGACAAACTGTAGGACATCAGTGACGATAACCGCCCATAGGCCTCCCACTGCTGTATATAGCATAATCATTCCTCCCAACAGCAAGATGGCATAATAGATATCAAAACCTGTCACCACATTTAATATTTTTGCAACCGGATAAAGAAACGCACCGGTATAACCTAAAGAAAGAACTAGGAAGATGAAAGTGTAATATTGCTGTACCTTTTTGCCAAATCTATTGGTAAGGTATTCAGCAACGGTAATGGATTGTGTTTCTTTCCATTTTGGTGCCAGGTATTTTCCAATCAAGAAACCACTAATACACATGGCCATTTGAATAGTGATGGCCACCCAACCCCATTCATAGGCTATAGAACCCCACACCACAAAAGTTCCTGCGGAAAAAAAACTCATGAATAAAGACAAGCCGCTAATGGACCAGGGTACTGCTCCTCCAGCAGCGAAAAAGGATTTCATATCTCCACCTTGCTTTCCAAAAGACAAGCCTGCTCCGAGAATAATCAGGGTAAAAATAAAAATGGTTAGGTAATCTAATTGATGCATACAAGAATGAATAATGGGCGAATACTTAATGATTAAAGGCTATTAGGGCATTTACAATAAACCTATTCTATAATTTAAAGGTAAAAGTAAAATTTAAACTTTTACCCTGATTAAGTAATAGGAATCAAGCATAGCATCGCTATGGAAAAATTGAAAACAGCAGTGAGGTGGCGGATTTTGGAGTAATTGATTGTCTATTGCATATCTCTTGTTTAACGGTAATGATTTTCCCACAGCCTTTATGGGAATTCTTTTACTAAAATGGGGCCTGACTGGTTGATTAAATAGGCTGAAGTGGCCTCTCCCGGCATTTCCCCTCGCTTCCAATTTAATAATGTACCATCTAAAGTAGCTTTATTGGGGGTGGGCTTATTGGGGATATTATCTCCTGTTTGATTGGTCCACCTTGTTAATAAAACCCTCATTTGGTGGACAAGTGCCCTGTTTTCAGGGACATAAATGACATTCTTAAGATTATGCGGATCATCTTTGGTATGGTAAAGCTCCTCAGCCGGCTGGGGCAATAAGGTGATTAAATACTGAGCAGCCGTTAGTTGGCCTTTTTCGTGCATGTTCCACAACTCTTTTGCTGCAGGAAAAGCGTGAGGGTCTGACTCACCCGAAAGGTTCCGCTTATTGGGCCAGTTGTTTCTAATGTAAATCCAATCCCCCATACGGACCATCCTTTCATGCATGCTGTACCGGTGCCAGTTTCGTTCAGCAAAAGCCACATCCCGAACTATGGCAGTGTGGTCATTAAAAACTTCAGTAAAGCTAATACCTTGAACGCTTTCAGGAGCTTCTAAACCGGCAAGTTCCAAGATTGTTGCAGATAAATCAATTGCGCTGACAAGAGCATTGGTCCTGCCTTGTTTGACTTTCGGCCCCGCAATGAGCAAAGGTGTTTGAATACCGTTTTTATACAAGTAGGTTTTGCTTCTGGGAAAAGGCCTGCCATTGTCAGAGACAAAAATAACATAGGTATTTTCCATTATCCCTTGAGCTTCCAGTTCATTCAGAACCAATCCTACATAATGGTCCAGCCTACTGATTTCATGGTAATATCCGGTGAGGTCCTCTCTTGTAAGCGGTCCGTCATACATATAGGGTTGTACCTCTACTTGCGAAGGAAGGTAAGTGCGGGCTTTATCATTGACTTGCCAGTCTCTGTGGGCATCATGGGAGGCAAACCAAAAAAAGAAAGGCTGGTCTTTGGGACGGTTTTTTAGGTGAGGCAACCATTTTTCACTACCTGCAGGTAGGCCATCTGAATGCGTTACAAATCCCAATTGATCGGGAGCTGCCATGTGGTTTTTACCCGATAAAACTGTATTATAACCTGATTGTTTTAATTCCTGCACAAAGGTATTTTGACCGGAAGGAAGAGGTACATGAATTTCAGGACCTCCGGTATTGTGTGGGTACCTACCGGTAATCATGGATATCCTACTGGGAGAACAAGAACTTGTCGTCAAATAAGCATTGTCAAATACCAACCCTCTCATCGCAAGCTTTTCCAGATTTGGGGTATCAATCGATTGATTGCCATAAATGCTTAGGTCTTCGGCTGAAATATCATCAGTGATGATAAAAACAAAATTCGGAGGCCTATTATTAGCTGAAGCAGTATATGCCCCAAACAAAATCAAGGATAAAAGAATTGGTATTTTACAATAATTCATTTTTGAAACTAGACTTATTTATTGGGCAATGTCGGATAAGTATAAATATTTAAAGGAGATTCGATAATACCCATGAATTCTTCCAAGTGCCTGGTATACACTTCCCTTGGACTGGCGTTGTTTCTTTTGGCTACATAAGCTGCATAGCCTACTGCTTCGCCCATCATTCCACAGGTACGCATTACTCGAGTACTACCAAATGCTACATGTGTGGTACTGATATTTCTTCCGGCCATGTACAAATTATCAATGTTTCTTGAGTACAAGCAGCGGTAAGGAATGGTGTAAGGTTTAACCCTTATATGTTTGGTCGCAGCAAAAAACTCTTCCCCTTCAAAGTATTTGCTATTTTTCGCATCGGGAAAATGTAGGTCAATGGTCCAGGTAGCTGTTACACTTCCATCCGGATACATCACTCCATCTTGGATGTCCATCTGGGTCAATACATGGTCTCCCATTAATCGTCTTGATTCTCTTTTACCTCCAATATAGGAAACCCAAGCCAGTTCATGATTTTTGTACTTGTCCCCTTTCTGATTTTTAAGGTAAGACCAATTGCCATAAATCGCTCTTAGGTTGTGATCCCTGATTTGTTCGGCTTCATAAATGGTATTAAAATTGCCAAATCCTGTCTCCCATTGCCAATCTGATTGATGTTCATCGATGTGATATTCATCAGAAAACGGAAGAGCCCAAGGGGTTTCAGGAAAGTCAGAAGAATAATCTTTTTCCACAGAGGCCCATAAATTAGAGGTTCCCAAGGTGAAATCATCAGCGGTTTCAGCTGCCAGTGATTCTCCGGTTTCTTCTTTACTTTCACGTCCCATTCTATATTCTGCTCCTGCAAGGAACCCCAGCGTACCATCTCCGGTACAGTCTGAGAAATAGGTGCCTTCAAATCGGTATTCTTGATTGGTAGCAATATCACGACCGATCACCGCTTTGATGCTATTTCCATCCATTTCCACTTCATAGACATGGGTATTGAGATGGAGTGAGATATTGGGCTCTGCCTTTACAATTTGCTCCTTCCTATCGTCTCCATATCTTTTTTCATCAGGATTTCCATTGCCCGGATCCCCGTTGTCTAATTCCCTGACAATTCTCCCTAATTTAGGGTAATGGTTGACATCCACTCTACCCATAAGGTGTACCCTGATTTCAGAACTGTTATTTCCTCCTAATACAGGTCTATTTTGCACCAAAGCTACTTTTAAGCCCATTCTGGCGGCAGAAATTGCTGCTGTTGTACCTGCCATTCCTCCACCTACAACTACCAAATCAAATTTCCCTATTTCCTCAGGTCCATCGGTCAATCCCAACAATTCCTTACGAAGGGTCAAGAGCTTTTCGTTGTCATTGGTAGGCTTGTCTGCCTCGGAGGTAGAGAAATAAATGGCGTCAAACCTTCCATTAAAGCCGGAAAGATCCTTGGCTGTTAAGGAATTCTCCCCTTGCTTCATTTCTACTTCCCCTGCATAATACCAGTCCCAATCAACAATCCCACTTTGACCAAATACCTGATCGATCTCTTTTTCATTAATAGCCAACTTAAAGGCGCCGGGACCTGTAGGATATGGGGCCCAGTCTTTGGTCCTAACCCACATATGGTAAGTCCCTCCCTTTTCAAAATTCACCTTTGTGCTTGCATCTTCTACCACACGCCCCATTCCATGTGCCATAAGGTAAGAACTGTATAAAACATCAAAGGACTGCTGATCAATTACCCAGCCCCCAGTATTTTCAAATGATTCTGCTTCTACAAGTAGTCTGTCCTGGGCTTGTAGATTGATTTGGGTAAAGGCCAGCAGAAGGCCAAACATCCATAGAATACGTTTCATTTTAGGTTTATTTATTTAGTGTTCAGTTGTTTTTTTATTCTTTTATCCAATTTTTCTTGGTTGAGCAACAGTTCTTTCAAACCTTCCTCCCATATTCCATCCTTTATATAGTCTAAAAGCTGATACTGTTGTGATTTACTAAGATTTAACTGGTTTTTTAATACCGAATAAATCATTTTTTGCTGAGCCGGATTGCCTTCTTTCATCCCTAATAACAATTTGCTTTGGATTTCCGGATACAATTTTAAAGTATTGAATTTGTCAAGTATCTTCATTTGTAACCTATAGGGGCTTTTCTCCAGGGTTTCCCAAAGCCAAATTTGGCGATCTAAAGTGGAAAAAATTTCCATAGGCAGTACCTTAATTAAATAAGATCCCAGAAAAATATTGTCTCCAAGCAATACATCAAGCATAGCTGTGGATAGTGTATTGTCCTTGTAGAGATTCTTCTCAATTACCTTTTCAATGGCCCAATATTGATACGGATAATGGCCACTTTCAAGAAATTGGACCAATAAGACTTTTGAATAAAGCTCCTCTGTATGGGCCTTAATCTTATCTACCATTTCCCCATGGGCCAAATGCCATAATGTATAACAAGAATAAACAGCCCCGTCAATCACTTCATTTTTTATCGTTTTGAGAGTAGCTCCAGTCACAGCATCCACCCCATTTGCAGCTATAGTTTGTGTGCTTCCCACCAACTCTTCTATTTTATACTCCTTAAGAAGCGACCTTTCATTGCTAAGAATCTCCTGCAACTTTTCATGGTCGTCATCATCAAAGGGTATATGGTCCAATTTGGTTAACATCTCCCCTTCCGGAACTTCATATTTTTGATAATTTCCCAAGAGGTCCCAATAGAAGTCGATATAAACCGGATAACATTCATTGGTGTGACAAACAGGTGTGAAAATTTCTGCCGTATACCCTTCTGCTTGTCCAAGCTCATTTTCAAGCAAATACATGTCATAGCGCAAAGAATCTGTTTGCAAACTTTCAATCAAAGTCTTCTTAACGGGCTTTTCACGCTCATGTAAGCCTACAAGACTTATCGTAACAATCAACAGGATTAAACCTCTGGTCAAATTCATTAAATATTATTCAAGTTTAGGTGTTTTCCTTTTATTTGTTATTTGTAAGTAAATTGTGCACTTGCTTTACAATCTTGGTCACCAACCAATCTTACCCACCTGGCTTCAATTCCTTCAGGAAATTGTTCCACATGTGTTTCGCCTGCAGGTACGGTTACCTCTTTA
>NZ_CAXBOC010000308.1:0-6974 GCF_963976465.1 uncultured Cyclobacterium sp.
AAGTGCATCAGGGGGCAACGAAAGTAGACCCGGTGTATCTTTAGGCACAGATGTTGGTCTTTACCACACCTCAGAAATTCTAATCTCAGATAAGGAAGGGGAATTGTCTTGGGGAATTAACCTTTCCAATATTGGACCTAAGATCACCTACAACAGCGCTGATGACCTTGATTACCTGCCTACTAATTTCAGGATAGGTTCTGCCCTTACCATCCCTATGGATGAGTTGAATAAAATTACTTTTGCCCTAGACTTAAATAAACTTATGGTGCCTAGTCCTCCTATCTATAGGGAAGATGAAAATGGGCAGTTGGTTATTGACCCTAACACCGGTAATCCACAAATTGAGGCAGGAAAAGACCCTTCGAGACCTTTGATAAGCGGTATGTTCGGATCATTTGTAGATGCTCCGGATGGATTCAGAGAAGAATTGCAAGAACTGATGATATCCTTCGGAACTGAGTATTCCTATGATGATAAATTTGCGCTTAGATTGGGGTATTTTTATGAAAATGCAAGCAAAGGAGGAAGAAGATACTTCACCATGGGTGTCGGCTTCAAATACAACCGTTTAGGCTTTGACTTTTCTTATTTAGTACCACAAGTTCAAAACCACCCATTGGCAGAAACCCTTAGATTTAGCTTGCAATACAACGTTCAAAAATGAGTATAGACCGAAGTCTAGCACCTCCTTATAGCATTCCGGAAAAAATCCATTTGAATCCACCCGAGAAAAGGGTATTGCCAAATGGTACCCCAATATATTACATTCCATTCCCCAATATAGAAGCAATAAAGATTGAGGTAGTCTTTCCAATAAATAACAGCAAAGATCAGCACAGCAATCCTTTGCAGCCCTTTTTTATGCTGTACATGTTGTTGGAAGGTACCAAAACCATGAACTCGGAAAAATTGGATGATTTTTTTGATTTCCATGCCTCCGAGGTGGATATAATATCAGGATATGAAAGGCAAGGCTTGAGTTTATTGACAACAAAAAAGCATCTATTAGAGGTTTTGCCTGTATTCAGGTCCTTATTTACAGAGGCAGTCTTTCCGGAAAAAGAACTAAAAAAGAGGAAATCTCAGAAAAAGCTAAGCATCAGTATTAAAAATGAGCAAACCTCGGCACGTGCCAACCAGTTGATCCGGAAAAGTCTTTTTGAAAAAGACCACCCCTTCGGTTATCAGGTCAATGAAGACGATGTTGATGCGGTTCAACAAAATGACCTGATAGCATATTACGAAAAAGATTTTTTGCTATCTCCACAAATATTCCTTACAGGACAGCTATCTGAAAAAGACCTGAAACAAATAGAATTACTGTTTAGTGATTTGCCTCTTTCTCCTAAAACACCTCATTTACTACCAACAGGCCTCGTTCAGCCATCAAAGTTGCTTGAAAAAAAACCTGAAGCCGTACAGTCCAGTATAAGGATTGCCAAGTGGATGATTCCTAAATCTCATCCCGACTATCCTGCCTTGTCTGTTCTTAATACGCTCTTGGGTGGGTATTTTGGCAGCAGGCTGATCAAAAATATTCGGGAAGAGAAAGGTTACACTTATGGCATCAATAGCTTCCTGGGTGAATTAAATGGAAATGAATACTGGATGACAGTGGCCGATGTAAAGGGAGGCTATGGTGAAGCGGTTATTCAAGAGGTTTACAAGGAAATTGAACGGCTTAAAACAGAACCTGTTCCGGCCGGTGAACTAGAAATCATAAAAAATTATCTAGCAGGAAGCATCTTGGCTAATTTCAGCAGTCCTTTAATTTTGATTATTACACCCGCCATCTTGATTATATCAAAAACTTTGATGGCAGGGACATTATGACAATGGCCAATAAGTACTTCAATGAAAAAGAAATGCTTGAGGTAATCGTAGGCGCAGGATAAGCTGACCAATTATTTGAAAGGTTTTTGCCTCCACTTTTCATACAAAGAAGAAAAATCTACCTTGGCTATTGTCCAAAGAGAAAAAAACACATAGCTTACCCCCAAAGGATAAAGCTCATTGTATAAGTCCAACATCTTTTGGGCCACCTCAAAATTAGCTGACACGGTCGCATGTTTAATTTCATGAATTAATCTTTGCTGAAGGGCCTTTTTTTCTGCTTTGGTAGTCACCATAGTGGCTATTTTTTTACATACCTGATAGGTAGAAGGCAATAAATGGGACTTCCTGGACCTATACTGCTGCTGAGAAAGCGACTCCTTTAGCATTCGTTTATTTACTGTGATATGGTCTCCATAAACAAAAGAATACCTTGAGGACATCCTTACCAAAATATCAAAATCTTCATAATTTAGGCTTTCATCATAGCAACCAATCTCTTCAAATGCCCTGGCATCCATAACCAAGGTGGGTGAGCTAATGGCATACCTACGAATCAACTCAGCGAAAACATTCCCGGAAGCAACCTTTCCGCTTGCCTTTCCCAAGGCATCTGTAGGGTAAAAGGTTTGGCTTTTTCCACTTGGGAAATGCTCAAAGGAATTGCAGAAATAAACCTTGGCATCACTTTGACTCAAGTGGGTCATGGCAAATTCCAAATGCTTAGGTTCAAAAAAATCATCCGCTGCCAAGTCCACCATATAATCTCCATTGGAACTCTCAAAAGCTTGATTAAAAGCCTTACAATAATTCAATTTTTGATCGTAAAAGAATGTCTTCACCGGAATTTTATTGTTGTTTTCTTTCAGCCATGATTTTATTTTCGCTTTGGAATGATCTGTACTGCCATTGTCAATAATCTTGAGTTCAATAGGCCTGTAAGTCTGACATACAATGCTTTCCAATGCTTGCACAACATATTCCGCCTGATTATAACAAGTGCAAATCACCGTTACTAGAGACTTTTCTTTTGTTTGCCTTTCGACACTAGGGCTTGATCTCTTCATCCAATTCATTCAAATCCCTAAATTAGCAAATGAAAACGGAGAAAATTAATCTAAACAAATAATAATGGAGGACACTTATCGCAGTATTGAAAAGCCTTCACAGGGTATTTATAAGGAAAAAGGTAGCAAATTTCTATCATTTGCCTACCCTGTAACAAACGAAGAAGAAATACAAGATTTGATCCACCAATTAAAGAAGCAATACCATGATGCGCGGCACCATTGCTATGCCTATATCCTGGGGAAAGACATGAAAAATTTCCGATCCAATGACGACGGCGAACCCAATCATAGTGCCGGAGATCCCATCTTGGGACAAATCAAATCAAATGAATTAACCCAAATTTTGATTGTAGTAGTCAGGTATTTTGGTGGCACCAAATTAGGAGTTGGAGGGCTAATCCGGGCTTATAAAACAGCTGCTGCTGAAGCAATCGCTTCCTCAGAAATTGTCGAGAAAACCGTTATGGTACCCATTGAGTTTTCTTTTGGCTACTTATCTATGGATGAGATTATGAGAACTGTTAAAAAATACGACCTGAAGATTATTTCTCAAGAATTTGACAACAGTTGCAGAATAAAGGTGGCATGTCGGGAAAGCCTTGCGGAAGAGGTAATAGGCGTTTTATCTGAAGTCCCTACCTCCAGCCAAATCAAGTAGTGAATAGCTCATCCAAATACCCTTCTTTGTATAATTTACGGAAAATTTCAAGGCAAGCCCAAGCATCAGTAGCAGCATAAAGCATTTGTTTGGCAGTCAAAACCGGAGCTTCCCAGTTGGACACCTGCTCTGATTTAGAAATTCTAATGCCCAATACCATTGCGCTAAGGTTGCGAACGCCAACATTCAAGAATCCAACTCGCTTTAACTCCTCATTTAAATCGAAGAAGGCATCAGGCTTGAAATTGGGAGAGATCTTTTTTAATGCTTTTAAGTCATCCCTTACTGCAGCCCCTACTTTCACAATATTGGGATCTTCCAAAATGGCTTTGGCACTCGAGGGGAAACCAAAATGATTGATCCTTATTAAATAGGCATTCTCAGTAGTTGAAAGTTGAAGTAAGGCCACATCGTAGCTCACCCCTTTTTTAAATGCAGGTCTGGTTTCAGTATCAAAACCAATTATTTTGCTTGACAATAAATCTTTTTCCATTTCTTGAAGACTTTTTTCGTCTTCAACAAGGATAATATTACCCGTAAAAGCACCTAGGTCCAATGCATTGACTTCTTCTTTGCTTATCTTCAATGGTATCATGCCAAGCTTTCTTCTTTATTAATTGATTTCATTTCTTTTTCAGAATAGTAGTTGATTCCCCAATTTAAATAGCCAAATAGTAGGGTCATAAAAGGGCTAATTATATTGAAAAAACAATAGGGTGCGTAGGTTAAAGTGGCCACACCCAAAACAGATGCCTGCGTTGCTCCACAAGTATTCCAAGGGATCAAGACAGAAGTCACCGTAGCACTATCTTCCAATGTTCTACTTAAGTTTTCCCCTTTCAACCCCCGTTTTCTATAGATGTCTGCATACATCCTTCCCGGTACTAAAATTGCCAGGTATTGATCAGAAGTAGTAATATTAAAAAACAATCCGGTGCCCGCTGTAGATGCGATCAAGGATCCCACCGAGTTGACCTTGCTTATGACTGCTTCAGCAATAACACTTAGCATTCCGGAAACCTCCAGAATACCTCCAAAGGCCATGGCACAAATAATCAACCAGACCGTGTACAACATGCCGGCCATTCCTCCTGTTACCAATAGCTCATTCACTATATTATTAGAGGTGACAATCATTGTTTCACCGTAGAGAGAGCGAAACACTATTACAAATGATTTAAATCCTATCCCTCCTTCTAACTCTGAAATCATGGCCAGCTCATGAATGACCTCCTGCTGAAAGAGAACGGCAAATATGCCTCCTAAAATTGATCCGGCCAATAACACAGGAATAGCAGGCGCTTTTTTAATGATAAGGAAAATTACAATTAACGGGACCAAAAACAACCAAGCATTGATATTGAAGGTATTGGAAATCACAAGAGAAATGTCTTCCACCTGACCTACAATCCCTTCAGGCTTGTTCAATAGCCCTATCACTCCAAATATTATCAAGGTAATAGTGATGGAAGGTATGGTAGTTTTCATCATGTGCTTGATATGGGTGAACAAATCTGTGCCGGCCATGGCGGGTGCCAAGTTGGTGGTATCTGAAAGTGGAGACATTTTGTCTCCAAAATAAGCTCCGGAAATAATGGCTCCACCAATTAGCCCTTCACTGAAACCCAAAGCTTTTCCTATACCCAATAAGGCCACCCCAACCGTTGCTACGGTGGTCCAGCTACTCCCTGTTGCAATGGAAACCACCCCACAAACCACACAAGCTGCGAGTAAAAACACGGTTGGATTCAACACTTTAAGCCCGTAATAGATCATTGCAGGAACAATTCCGCTCAACATCCAGGTACCAGCCAAAGCACCAATCAACAATAGGATTAAAATAGAAGACATGGCAGATGAAATACTATTGATTATACCTTTTTCAACAGCTGCCCATTTCACCTTTAACCTAAAAACCGCAATTAATCCTGCCACTCCACTAGCGAAAATAAGCACCAATTGATTGGATCCTGACAAGCCTTCTGTCCCAAACACTTTGATATTGATTGCCAAAAGCACAATCAAGAAAATTATAGGGAATAATGCCTCCATAATGGTAGGTCTTTTTGAAATATTACCCATGTATGTCCGGTATAATCCTCATAAAAATTAAACGTTTAATTAAATTTTTCGAATTCAAGATTTCGAAACTCTATTTTCATTTCACCTTCTGGTAATCAGCCCATCACTTAAGCCAAAGTAAATTACATTATACATAAACTACGCTATATTCTTAATATTTACATTAAAATTTATCCGCAGTACGCCTTAATCTAATTTAAAGTTAGGAAAAATTATGCGTTTTGCCTGCTGAAAGGCCTACACTTTGAAAAATTCTCGGCGATAGATTATCACAGAAGGAATTTCCACTTCGCCAAAAAGTATGATTGTTAGCATTTTATTTTTAACTTATAGCAGCTTTATCCAACAGACACATTCGTATGAGAAAAATAGATGGTCTTTTAGAAGAATATGGCATAAGTCACCAAAACCCTACCAATAAAACCATTCATTGGTTTTGCGTGCCTGCAATTTTTTTCAGCATTGTGGGTCTGATTTACAGCATCCCTCCCGGTCCATTGGCATCTATGGATTTTCTTCTGAGTAGTTTTACAAATTGGGCCACCATCGTTTTGCTGCTGGTTTTGTATTATTACATCACCTTATCTGTACCACTTGCTTTAGGTATGTTTTTGTTTGCAGCAGTTTGCCTGGCAACGGCCAATTTATTGACACTATTTCTACCTATTCCCTTGTGGCTTTTTTCTTTAATCCTCTTTTTAGTGGCTTGGGTTTTTCAATTTTACGGCCATAAGATTGAAGGTAAAAAACCATCTTTCTTTAAGGATGTTCAATTCCTACTAATTGGGCCGGCATGGTTGATGCATTTCATTTATAAACGTTTAGGAATAGGTTATTAATACCTTAGCGCTACACTATGATGAAGTTTTCAATTGAGAGCTTTTCCATAGCTTAGTATTCTTATTATATTATTACCTTTCAAACCTAATTGCTTTCAATTCGATTATTTATGAACTCATTTATATTAGCTGTTGCTGAATTGCCATTACTATCAGACATTGTAGTCATCTTTGGATTGGCCACCTTGGTGATTTTGGTATTTATGCGGCTCAAGCTTCCCACCATCATTGGTTACTTGCTTACCGGCGCAATTGCCGGCCCCTATGGTTTATCGCTGGTATATGCCTCCACAGCGGTGGAAGTACTATCAGAAATAGGCGTCATATTGCTTCTGTTTGTGATTGGGCTTGAGTTTTCGCTTAAAAGCCTAATGGCCATTAAAAAAGCCGTATTTATTGGCGGTAGTTTACAGGTAAGTATTACCATTGGTGTCACAGCATTGATCAGCTACTTTTTTGGCTTCAGTTGGAATATTTCCGTGTTTTTTG
>NZ_CAXBOC010000309.1:0-6943 GCF_963976465.1 uncultured Cyclobacterium sp.
AATGGTCATCAAGCCGGAAATATTAATTTTTTGATCTTGCGCATATATCAACAAATCCTCTGCTTCCTGCTCAAACACACCATTCTTTTGGGGCTCTTTTCCCAAATTTACTTCCATAAAAAACACCTTAGGAATACCATCAGGTACTTTATATTTCACCAAAAAATCTATTTCCCTTTTTGATGATACAGACTCGATGGTATCAAAATTTTGAAGCACAGCCTTAATTTTATTTGTTTGCAATTTTCCAAAATATTGCCTAATGATTTGAGGATGATTTGCTTTCAAGGTTTTTAATTTTGGAACACCTTCTTGAACATATTTTTCTCCAAAATCAATATGCCCAAGACTAGAAAGAAAGACAAGGTCTTCCACAGGTCTACCATTGCAGGCAAGACAAATCGTTCCACCTCTTTTTAAGAAACTATCAATTATAGGTTGCCCAATAAATTGAAAATAGTTTTCTCTTAGGACCTCAGTTTTCTGGGGCAATGAGAGTTCGTACGCCATTTTTTTTATTTCAATAGGGTTGAGTTAAGCTACTATTAACCAAAGCCTTTTCCCTTTGGATTTTATCTTTTTATCCAAGCCTATGGATATCATTTTTAGGCAAAAAATAAAAAACCACTTCCACATAAATATACCTTGTATTTTTACAATGGCACTAGGTACAATCGCTTCCCAAAACATCTTTTAGAAGGTATATGAGAGGGTTATTAAAACTCAAACTGATAAATCCAGCGAGAAAAATGCTTAAAAAAACGGTCTCCATAATATATTATGGAGACCAACAAGTCCTTTATTAATCAATCTTTAGCAATTCTGCTGTAGGTTGTTTTACAGACTCTTCCTGAACAATCCTTTCTGTATCTGATTTCAATTTTACATTTTCAGAAATACCCAACGGACTATCCAAAGGAATATATGGCGCAATTACTATGGAAACGATGGATGTCAATTTGATTAGGATATTCATAGATGGCCCTGAAGTATCCTTAAATGGATCACCTACTGTATCTCCTGTTACAGAAGCCTTGTGTGGCTCTGATCCTTTGTAATACATTTCACCATCGATCTCTACACCTTTTTCGAATGATTTCTTGGCATTGTCCCAAGCGCCACCGGCATTGTTTTGAAAAATTCCCATCAAAACACCAGAGACGGTTACACCGGCTAACATCCCTCCCAGTACCTCATGGCCAAAAAGAAAGCCTACAATAATAGGGGAAATAAGTGCTATGGCTCCCGGGGCCACCATTTCTCTAATGGAAGCTTTGGTAGATATTTCTACACATTTCTCATAATCCGGCTTGGTTTCAAATTGCATGATACCTGGAATTTCCTTGAATTGCCTTCTTACTTCATTCACCATATCCATGGCTGCTCTCCCCACTGCTGCAATTGCAAGGGCTGAAAAGATAAAGGGAATCATTGCCCCAACAAATAAGCCCGAAAGCACATCTGCCTTATAAATATCAATCGTAGTAATCCCTGAGATCCCTACATAGGCTGCAAACAATGCCAAAGCAGTCAATGCTGCGGAAGCGATGGCAAATCCTTTTCCACTAGCAGCTGTGGTATTTCCTACAGCATCAAGTATATCTGTTCTTTCTCTTACCTCTTTGGGTAAACCGGCCATTTCGGCAATCCCCCCAGCATTGTCTGCAATTGGTCCAAAGGCATCTATGGCCAATTGCATGGCTGTGGTAGCCATCATACCTGCAGCAGCTATGGCTACACCGTATAAGCCTGCGGACATATAAGAAGTAAAAATACCCGCAGCCAAAACTAAGATTGGAAGTACTGTGGATTGCATGCCTACAGCTAAACCTCCGATGATATTGGTGGCATGCCCCGTAGAGGATTGTTTAATGATTGAATTGACGGGACCTTTGCCCATTGCCGTATAGTACTCTGTAATGATACTCATTAGGGCACCTACAATCAGACCTATAAAAACTGCTCCAAACACGCCCATTTTAGTGAAGGAAGCGGAATTTAACCTTGACATTACCAAATCACCATCCGGCAACATATAGTCAATAACGAAAAAAGAAGCTGCTACAGTAAGTAAAATTGAAAGCCAGTTGCCTTTATTTAATGCTGCTTGTACATTTCCATTCTCCGATTTTATTTTAACAAATAAAGTTCCTACTATAGAAAAAACCAGACCTAACCCAGCAATCACCAAAGGCAAAAGCACCGGAGCGATCCCACCAAAATTATCATTACTTACAATCTCTCTACCCAAAACCATGGATGCTAAAATAGTCGCTACATAAGATCCAAACAGGTCTGCTCCCATCCCGGCTACATCTCCTACATTATCTCCTACATTATCTGCTATAGTAGCAGGGTTACGCACATCATCTTCCGGTATTCCGGCCTCCACTTTACCTACCAGGTCCGCTCCAACATCTGCAGCTTTGGTGTAAATTCCTCCACCTACTCTGGCAAAAAGAGCAATGGACTCGGCTCCTAAAGAAAAGCCTGCCAACACTTCAAGTGCTGTTTCCATTTCATGACCATTCACATCTCCGCCTGTAGAGATTACAAACATATTGTAAAAAATTATAAACAGACCTCCCATGCCCAATACAGCTAAGCCTGCCACCCCAAGTCCCATTACAGTACCTCCGGTAAATGAAACATTCAGCGCTTTAGCAAGGCTGGTTTTGGCAGCTTCAGTTGTTCTAACATTGGATTTAGTGGCAATTTTCATTCCTAGGTAACCTGCAAAAGCAGAAAGTACCGCTCCTATTATGAAGGCTATAGCAATAACAGGACTGGAGTTGTCTAACAATGTGCCGGACCAACCCAGAATAATGGCAGCAATGACCACAAAATAGCCCATTACCTTCCATTCTGCTTTTAGAAATGACATGGCACCTTTGGCTATATACCCTGCCAACTCTACCATTTTTTCATCGCCTGTAGGTTGCTTTGTAACCCAGGCCGATTTTATGGCCATAATCAAAAGGCCTAGAATACCCAAAAAAGGGACCAAATAGAGAAATAATTGTTCCATACTGACTGTTAAAAGAATTTGGATTTATTTTAATTTGGACAAATATATTATTATTCCACTCGCCACCAAGAAAGAAAAGCTAAAAGATACTTCTTACACCGAAATACCGTAATATTCTATCCTATTTCGAAAAGATTGCATTATCTATTGCCTAAACACGCACTATAACCGCAATTTTTAATTTCTAAACTAAATTTATTCCCATATTATTAATCTAACCCTATTTTCTTTAAAAATTAAAAAACCATCGATCAGGAAAGAATTTTACCGCTGAAGACATCCATGATAGGAATTTTTGCATTTTTATTTGTATTTGTTATTCTGAAAAGGATTGCACTTCCTAACTTACCTAGGGTACAAAGGATTCTGGGTTTGAGAATGTCTCCATTGAAGTTCCTGAGTCTAATTGCCCCTCATTTGCAGATGTAGTATAGACTGACTATCAAAGGAATTAAACCTTAATATAACTTAATTTTAACCACTATGAAGTTCTTCAAATTTAGCCTATACCTATTTATAGCTATCCTTTACCTCTTTCCACTGAAAGGCTTCGCCCAAGAAAAAGGGCTTACCTTGGCACTATTTGATGTAGATGCTACCCCTCCAATTGGAAGCTTGCTGGCCTATGACCCCTTAGAGAAAAAAGACGATCTTGGCTTGCGTGCAAAAGGAGTGGTCATTTCAGGTAGTGGTTTACCCATAGTAATTTGTGCCATAGACTGGATTGGCATCGCCAATGAAAGTCAGGATGCCTTTAAATCGCGACTTGCCAAAGCAGCATCAACTATACCATCCCGGGTAGCTGTACATACACTTCACCAGCATGATGCGCCTATTAGTGATTGGGGAGCAGAGAAGATTTTAAAAGAGGCTGGCTTGGATCCGAAGGCCTATGAAAGTTCTTTTGACAAGGTTTTACTAGATAATTTGGATAGGGCTATCATTAATGCGTTGAAAAACCCTCAACCCATTACACATATAGGAACAGGTAAAGGAATTGTAGAAAAAGTAGCCTCAAACAGGAGGATTTTAGGAGCCGATGGGCATGTAGCCTATACCAGAACTTCTTCCACAAAGGACAAAAAAATCAGGGATTTTCCGGAAGGCTTAATTGATCCTGAAGTTTCTTTGGTAAGCTTCTGGAATGAAGAGGAGCCTCTGGCTGTGTTTAGTTATTATGCCGTTCACCCGCAAAGTTATTACCTGACCAAAATTGCTAATCCGGATTTTCCGGGAATAGCAAGGTATATGCGTCAATTGGCTGTTCCCGATGCCATGCATGTTCACTTTAATGGCGCAGGGGCTAATGTTACCGCCGGGAAATACAATGATGGTGCAAAGATCAACCGAAAAATCCTTGCGGAAAGGCTCGCTAAGGGAATGGAAGCTGCCTGGAAAAGTACCGTTAAAACAAAAATCACTAGTGATGATGTCTATTGGCAACAAGAGCCAATATTACTATCCCCCAAAGAAAGCCTACCGGAAATCGCCCAGGAAATGCGGACGCAAAATGCAAGGTGGCTTACCAATAATGTACAAAAATTGGCCTGGTACAAAAGGCAAGCTCTTGGGAAAAAAATAGATATTAGCTGTTTGACTATCGCTGATGTAAGAATACTCCACCTTCCAGGAGAACTTTTTGTTGAATACCAGTTGGCGGCAAAAGCCGAAAGAGAAGATCTGTTTGTAACCATGGCCGCCTATGGAGATTACGGACCTTTCTACATTGGCCCCTCTTCAGCCTATTCACAGGGCGGTTATGAAGTGGGAACCAGCCCGGTAACTGCGGCCGCAGAACCCATCATAATGGGAGCCATAAAAAAAATGCTTCATAGAGAAATACCGGATGATATAACAAAGAGTCCTATGGTATTGGAATCCGAAAGTAAAAACCCTTTGCGCACATTGGATCAATGGGAAGCTAAAAAGGCTTCTTGGAAAAGCAAAATGGCTTCAATCATGGGTACGCTTCCTCCAAGGGGTCACTTGGAAAAACCTGATTTAATTTACGGAGATTCTGCCGTTGCTGAAAACTACACCAAACATCACATTACCTTTGCAAGTGATGAGCGTAACGAAGTGACTGCCTTCCTTTATATTCCCCATACCATTAAGGCAAAAGCACCGGCCATGCTTGTTCTCCACAGTACAGGGGATTTAGGTAAAAAAATAGTTGATGATCAAGGACCTCGGAAAAACCGAGGGCTTGCCAAGGAATTGGCACAGAGGGGTTATGTGGTCATTGCTCCGGATTACCCTAGTTTCGGGGAACAAAAAGATCATGATTTTTCTAAAGACGGTTTTGAATCCGGTACTTTACTGGCAGTATGGAATCACATGCGATCTGTTGATGTGCTTACCAATATGAAGC
The DNA here is from genome assembly GCF_963976465.1 of uncultured Cyclobacterium sp. Taxonomy (NCBI): domain Bacteria; kingdom Pseudomonadati; phylum Bacteroidota; class Cytophagia; order Cytophagales; family Cyclobacteriaceae; genus Cyclobacterium; species uncultured Cyclobacterium sp. Next base: position 5,400 of record NZ_CAXBOC010000309.1, read on the forward strand.
AGGTAGATCCGGACCGTATTGGCGTTATTGGTCATTCCTTAGGAGGCCACAATGCCTTATTCGTAGCGGCCCATGACCAAAGAATCAAAGCCGTGGTTACAAGTTGTGGTTGGACACCTTTTGACTATTACGATATTGGGGAAGCAGGAATAAAAAATTATGGAGGAAGATTAGGACCCTGGGCACAAGACAGGTACATGCCGGCTATCAAAAAACTATTACCGGAAGCCCAACTACCTTTTGACTTTACGCAGATAATTGCATCCATAGCTCCAAGACCAGTTTTCACCAATGCACCTTTAAATGATAGCAACTTTTCAGTAAAAGGTGTTAAAGCCGGAATAGCTGAGATTCAGCCGGTTTACAATTGGTTGGGCTACCCCGACAATTTAGTGGTCAAATACCCAAATGTCGACCATGATTTCCCTGAAAACATCAGAAAAGAGGCTTATGCTTTTTTAGACAACTTTTTTGGTTATACCCCAATAAAAAAACTGGAATTTGAAAAATGATCCCTTTCATTCCCCTTTTAAATAAAAAATAAAGGCACTTATTCAATTGAAATGTGAAAAATTTCATTTCTTTCAAGAAATATTAGATATTAGTTTATTAATCAGTTAACCATTAGCTAAAATTAATTATGAAAGGTAACGTTACCCATATTTTGTTTTCAATCTTAATACTGGGATTTTACTCCTGTAAAGAGGATAAATATGCTGAAGCACTTAGTCCAGAAGAAAGCATAGCAACCTTTAATGTTCATGAAAATTTTGAAGTAAAACTATTCGCTGCAGAACCGCATATCCAAGACCCGGTAAATGTGGTTTTTGATGAAAAAGGTATAGCCTATGCTGTAGAAATGCCCGACTACCCTTATAAACCTGAAGAGGGGAAAGGAAAGGGTGTCATCAAAAGGTTAGAAGATACTGATGGTGATGGCCTGGTGGATGCTTCAACTGTATTTGCAGAGGGCTTGGCTGATGCCACCAATTTAATGCCCTGGAAAGGAGGGCTTTTAGTAACCGCAGCCCCCCATATATACTATCTAAAGGATACCGATAATGATGGAGTAGCTGATGCCAAAACATCTGTTTTTAGTGGCTTTTTTGAAAATAATTCTGAAGCCCAAATCACCAATCTTCGATTGGGTATAGACAACTGGATCTATGCTGCCAACAATGGGCAACGGAGTGATGTCACCTATAAGGATGCGCCGGAAGAAGGCCCCTTGCAACTCCGAGGAGCCGATTTCAGGTTTCGATTGGACAAAGAATTGTTCGAAAAAGAAAGTGGTACGGCACAATTTGGTCAAACATTTGATGATTGGGGAAATAAGTTTTTCACCCAGAACACCCTTCATCTTCAACAAACAGTAATCCCTAACAGGTACCTGGAAAGACATGGGAAATTATCCAATAGCTCGGTTAATCATAATATTTCTGACCATGAGCTGGAAATGTTTCAATTGACACCTCCGCCCTACTGGAGAGCTGAGCGTACAAGAAGGAGAAATATTCAATACCAAGAACAAGAACTCAACCGTG